>JAGQOO010000050.1 GCA_020427345.1 Phycisphaerales bacterium
CGCCGAGTTCGACACCGTACGGATGCGGCTTGATTTCCTTGGTTTCAGGAGGCGCCTCGGTTGTCGCCCGTTCGAAAGTGCGATGCTCGCCGGTCGGCGCGATGTACTGAATCTCGGCGTGCGGGTTCGCGATCGCGGTCTGCTCGATGTACTCGTCGACCGACTGCCGGCCACGGGCGTAACTCGCCTCAAGCTCAATCGCGACTTCCGTTCCCTGATCCCACGGCACATTCACTTCGTCATCGTGCACGACATCGGGTCGATTCAGTCGAGTGTCGATCTGAATCTGAAAATGATGCGCGGCTTTGCGCGGACTCGTGCGCGACGTGACGTGCACGCTCTTGCCTGTCGTCAACAGGCCATACATGCCCGCCGCCGAGATACCGATGCCCTGCTGCCCGCGCGACATTTTCAGCCGGTGAAACTTCGATCCGTACAACAGTTTGCCGAAGATGTTCGGGATCTGCGCTCGAACGATGCCCGGACCGTTGTCGCGCACGGTCACGCGGAAACGCTCTTCCGCGAGTTGATCGATCGTGACGTGGATCACCGGCAGAATGTGGGCTTCTTCGCACGCGTCGAGGCTGTTGTCGACAGCTTCTTTTACTGTCGTCAGCAGCGCCTTGCGCTTGTTGTCAAAACCCAGCAGGTGACGGTTCTTCGCGAAAAACTCCGACACCGAGATATCGCGCTGGCGGGTCGCCATCGTTTCGGCCGTGACGGGCTTCGACGCCTTCGCCCGGCTCTTCGCGGCTTTCGGCTTTGGCTCGGCGATATCAACGGACTTTGACGAGCGGCGAGACGAACGGGCGGCGGACACGATCGGCGTTTCTCCCGGCTTCACAGTCGACGGCGCAGGCTCGCGCGTGCTCGTTTGCGCCGAAGCAGGCGATTCAACTTCAAACAATGAAGGCCCACCCGCCTCACGCGATTTGCGCCCCATACGGCCCGCTCCTACCCCTCAAATCGTCGCCTCAGCGCGACGGTCGGCAGAACATAACCGTATCTCGCCACCGACGCCAAAAAGGCGCTAGCCTGCGGTATAGCCCAGCCGCCAGCGCGCGATGTCCACGAGCATGAGGGTGAAGGCAATCGTCACCGGGATCGCGTTGATCGCCACTGCCCATTCGGCCAGCCGCTTGGCAGTGGCGTATCGCCGCCGACCGACAAACTCGCAGATCAATACGACAACAATCACCGATAGGAACTTCAGCGCCACCATTCCGCCGACGCCGTAATGATCGATCACCCAGCCGGCAAGCCAGTTGACCTCATTTCCCCGCGTGTCGAATGCCGCCGGGTGGAGGATCAGATACGTCAACATGACGTCCATCGCGCCGAGGAAGAGGCACCAGACATAGCAGTTGGGAAACAACACCGCGCCACGCGCCGCGACGGTCTCCAGCGCGGCGGCGCTGGCGACGATGTCGGACGACGGCGGCGGCGGCTGGACCGCTTCTCCATCCGGGATCAGGTCGGGATCGTGTTCACTCATGGCGCTGCGGGCCTCGCGATGCGTCGCGCGCCGGGAGAATCGCCAGGCGCCCCAACGTCGTCAGGATATACCATCCCGCGAGAACCACGCCGCGCACCGTTCCCGAAATCTTGCTGCGCCCCACGCGACGGCGGTATGGCACGCTGATCTGTTCAATTCGCAAACCCATCTGCAGCGCGCGGGCCTGCATTTCTACGGTCCAGCCGTACGCGCGATCGCGCATGCCCATTCGATCGAGCGCGTCGCGCGAGATCGCACGGAACGGGCCGAGATCGCGATAGCGATACCCCCAGCGCAACCACATCAGGCGCGTCGCCAGCCAATTGCCGAATCGTTGCGGCGCCGTCATCGAGCCGCGCTCCCGTCCAGCGGCGTCGCGACACCCGATGACGAGGTCCGCCCGATCACCCAGAATCGGCCCGACGATCGCCGGCAGCAGCGCCGGGTCATCGGACATATCCCCGTCGAGAAACGCGACCACGCGGCAATCGGGCCCGAGCGCGGTCATCGCCGCCGCGCACGCCGCGCCATATCCACGTCTCGGCTCAGTGATGACGACGGCGCCGGCGTCGCGCGCCACCTGCGCAGTCGCGTCGGTCGAGCCGTTGTCACCGACGATAACCTGCCCGAGGTCAAACGGGCGCAGCACTGGCAGCAGTCGCGCCAGCGCGGCTTCCTCGTTCAACGCGGGGATGATGACCGACACGGAGGCGAGGTCGGTTGCGGCGTCAGTTTGGTGAGATGCCAGGGAAATCGAACTCAAGCGGACTCCGTCGCTCTACTCCACAATCCATGATGATAGGGTCGCCACTCCCTGCGCGAAACGCGGCGGCCCCCCTGTAGCGAAACCGCCCGCGGGACAATACCCTTCCCGCTCATGGCCCACACAAAGCCCGAAGATCGCCAGCTACCCGGTCTGTTGATCCTCAACGCCAACTTCGTCCTGCTGTGGGCGGCGTACGGCGTGAGCGCCATCGGCGACCACCTGAGCGAAATGGCGATGCTGCACCTGCTCGGCGGCATCGACCGCCCGGACGTGACGCGCCTGCAGGCGCTGCTGACGTTCGGGTTTTTCCTGCCGTTTCCGTTTCTCGGCCCGATCGCCGGCTGGTGGGCGGATCGATTCAGCCGCCGCGTGACGATGGTGGTCGCCGATCTGCTGCGGGCGGGAATCGTGCTGAACATGGGCGTGATTGTCGTGTGGATTCTGAACACGGCCAAAGACCAGCATTGGCACGAATCCTGGCACGACCTGGCGCTGCTCGTTCCGATCATGACTGTCGGCGCGCTGGCGGCGTTTTTCTCGCCCGCCAGGCAAGCGCTGCTGCCGACGCTGATCCGCGAAGACCACCTCGTTCGCGCAAACGCAATGACGAACGCGCTCGGCATGATCGGAACCATTATCAGCGCGCTGCTCGGCGGCTACCTCGTTCAACGGGCGATCGCCGGGACTTTTTCGCTTTCGTGGAGCTTCCGGCTCGACGCGATCACGTTCGTGATCAGCGCAGCGCTGCTCAGCATGATCAACCTGCGGCGGGCCAAGCCTGCCCCGGCAACCAAGTCACAAGGTGTAATGGGTCCGATTCTGAACGGAATCGCGTATGTCGCGGATCACCGCCGCGTGTGGCGTTTGATTCTGCTCGGAGCCGTGTATTGGGCGGCGGCCGGCGCGGTGATTTCGATCATTCCTGCGCTGGTGCGCGACATCTTCGGCGGGGCGTATCAGGAAGCGGGTCTGTATCGCGGCCTGATCGGCGTCGGGCTGGTAATCGGTTCGATCGTGATGACCGTAGTCGGCCCGACGGCGTCGCTTCAGCTTCGCGTGCTGAGCGGACTGCTCGGCGGCGCATTCTGGCTGGCGGCGCTATGTGCCGCATCTGTATTCAAGCTCGGGAAGATCTTCTCCGCGCTGACGCTCATCGGCATCGGCGGCGCCGGCGCCGCGATCATCGTCAGCGTCTTCGCCACACTGCAGCAGATCGTCCCGAACTCGCGTCGCGGTCGCGTGTTCGGCGTGTCCGACACGGTCACGATGACGGCGCTGTTGATCGCGACCGGCTTGCTCGGATTGCCGAACATCCCCAATCTCGACCGCTATGTGCCGTGGATCATTCTGATCCAAGTCGCCCTGTTTCTGGCGGCGCTGGTTGTCGCGTGGCGGGCGTACCGTCGCGGTCAAACGCTGCCACCGATCACCTGGCTGACGCTGCACCTGACGCGCTTCTACGCGCGCTTCTGGTGCCGGATGCGACGCGACGGCCATTGCACGATTCCGATCAGCGGGCCTGTCATTGTCGCCGCCAATCACACCGCCGGCGTCGATCCGATGTGCCTGATCGCCGCCTCGCCGCATCGACTGATATCGTTCCTCGTCGCCGAGGAGCACTATCGTAAGCCGATCGCGAACTACTTCATGCGGATGGTGAATTGCGTGCCGATCGACCGGGCGAATCCGGGCAAGTCATTTCTGGTCGGCTCGCTGGGCGTGCTGAAGCAAGGCGGGTGTTTCGGCATTTTTCCGCAGGGGACATTCGAGACGCCCGACGCCGAGACGCCCGACGCCAAGGCGGGGGTTGGACTGTTAGCCCTGCGTAGTGGAGCGACGGTGATTCCCTGCCACATCGGCGGCACGACCTATCGCGACAGTCCGTTTCTGGGCTTGTTCCTGCGGCATCGCGTGCGGTTGAAGTTCGGGCCGCCGGTCGATCTGGCGGACTTCGCCGGCAAGCACAAAGACAGAGGGGCGCGAACGGCCGCGGCCGACCGCATCATGGACGCCATTGAGCGATTGGCGCCACCCGCGGACAGCCAAATGGAGTAAGCGGGGGAAGAAGAAACTGGGCGCGGCTGGATTCGAACCAGCGAAGGCAATGCCAACGGGTTTACAGCCCGTCCCCTTTGGCCGCTCGGGCACACGCCCCGTGAGTAGTCGGGCCAGAATATCGAAACGGCCGGCTTTGGCAAGCCCGAACCCCGGTGGATTCGCGGGGTAGTGCCCGATTCGAAACTTCGACGCCTCATATAACACCGCCCGGCCCCCGCCGGACGTATGATGCGGTCAATAATCCGGTCCGCGGACCGAATCCGCAGTTTGAGACCCTCCAGGAGTAGACCCTATGCGAACCCTGACCCTGAGACGCGGCCCATTGGGCCTGACGGCGATCGCCTTGGCCGTCAGCGTACTGGCCGCCAGCCCGGCGCTCGCCGGCAAGTCGCTGATGCGATTGGTGTTCGACAAACCGCTGCTTGAATCGTCACCCCCGGACGCCGCGTTGATGGCCCTCTTCACCGGCGAACAGCCCAAGACGCTGTATTCGGTGGTGAAGAAGATCGAAGCGGCGCAGACCGATTCGAAAATCGACGGCATCGTGATGATCCTTGAAAACGCGGGGATGCCCTTGGCGCATGTTGAGGAACTGACGCGGGCGTTCAACAAATTCCGCTCGTCCGGCAAGAAGGTGTACTGCTACACCGACTACGCCGGTAACGGAGCGTTCGCGCTCGCGTCGGCGGCCGACCACATCACGCTGGCCGAGAACGGCGATCTCGAAATCATGGGGCTGAACGCGCAGTTGTGGTACTACCGCGGCCTGCTCGAAAAGATCGGCGTGCAGGCGGACATGCTGCATTGCGGCGCCTACAAGAGCGCTCTCGAGCCGTACACACGCGACGAGCCCAGCCCCGAAGCCGCCGAGAATGTCGATTGGCTGCTCGACGGGATTTACAACCGCTGGATTCAGATCATGGCCGACGGCCGCCACGTGAGCGCGGACCAGATGCGCGACGCCGTCAATCATGCGCCGCTGCGGGCCGAGGAGGCGAAGAACCGCAAACTGATCGATGCGATCGGATCGTACGAGTCTTTCGCGGAAATGTTGCGCGATGAGTACGGCTCGGACGTGAAGCTCGTCAAGAAATACAACGAGAAGAACGAACTCGAGGTCGATCTTCAGAACCCGTTCGCGTTTTTCGACCTGTTGACCCAACTGATGACGCCGAAGCCGGAATCAAAGAAGCCGGCGATCGGATTGATCTACATCGAAGGTGGAATTGTCACCGGCCGCAACGAGCCGAGCCCGTTCGGCGGCGGCGCATCCGCGGCCAGCACGACGCTGCGCAAGGCCTTTGACGTCGCCCGACGGGATGACGCCATCAAGGCCGTCGTAGTCCGCATTAATTCGCCGGGCGGTTCAGCCCTCGCCAGCGACATCATCTGGAAGGCGATTCGACGCTGTGCCGAGAAGAAGCCAGTGATCGCCAGCATGGGCTCAGTGGCCGGGAGTGGCGGATACTACGTGGCGATCCCCGCCGAGACGATTTTCGCCGAGGATTGCACGATTACCGGCTCGATCGGCGTTGTTGGCGGGAAGTTTGTCTGGCACGAACTATGGACCGACAAACTCGGCGCCAACGTCGTCGAATTCAACCGCGGCGAGCGCTCAGGGCTGATGAGCCCGAACCATGCCTGGACGGACAGTGAGCGCGACAGCATGCAGAAAATGATGAACTCAATCTACACGCAGTTTCGTGATCGCGTGATGACGTCGCGCGGCGGCAAGCTCAAGGCGGATCTCGACCAGTTGGCGGGCGGGCGCGTCTTTACCGGCCAGCAGGCGCTGGAGCGCGGCTTGGTTGACCGCATTGGCGGATTGATCGACGCGATCGAGTTCGCCGCGAATCGCGCCGGCGAAACCGACTACGACGTTGTCACCCTGCCGAAGCAGGACGAGTTCGCGGAGATCTTCGCCGCGCTGTCCGGCCAGGATCGAGAAGATGAATATGACATCGGCGCGACCGGCCCGGCGACACTTTTCCGCGCTTCCACGCCGGCGTTCAACAACGCGCTTAGCGCGTATCTCGGCGACGCCGCGGGCCTCGTGTCGCCGGCGATCCGCCAGCTCGCGCCGGATCAGTACGATGTGTTCATGAGCGGTTTGCAGAACATGGCGATTCTGAACAGCGAAAAGGCCGGCTGCTTCATGCCGTTCTACATGAGCGTTCGCTAGCGCACAACGGCTGCATATGACGATTGAGTCGGGCGGGTCCACGTGATCCGCCCGATTTTTTTTCCGGGCGTTGGCCGATAACACGTGTCGCGATCCCATAATCCAAGCTTCGGGCACGCCTTGCGCCAAGCCCACTGCCATTATCAGATCGCGGCGCGCACATGCGCGGAGTCGAACGCCTTTACGCTGCAAAACACGTCAGTTATTCGGCATCCCCTTTTCGTACAATCGCCGGTTGTCGAGGGGCGGATCCCGCGCGAACCGGCGCGATGGAGGGAACGACAGATGTTGCGGCTGAGCTTGGCGTTGCTATCCGCTTTCGCGATCAGCGTCGCGGGTTGCGTCTATTACACGGTCGAAGACACCGGCGTCCTGAAGACCAGCAATGACTGCGTGGTGTTTCACGCCGATCACGGCGGCGTCTTCAAGCTGGAGTCGCGCGGCGACTTTCTTCCCGGAGATCGCGTCAAAGTGTCCGGAACGGTTGACTTCGAATGCAGCACGCGATGCGAAGCGAGCGCATGCGTGCAGAACAACACGATCGAAGACTCATCGCCCGATTACGTGGCTTGCGGCACGCTCAAGGATGGCGCCGAGTGCCTGCTCTTCCTCGACGATGACGGCCAATTGCTGCTGCTCGACGACAACGGCTCATTCAAAGCCGGCGACCACGTGCGCGTAACCGGCACGCTCGTGTCCGACTGCGTAACCACTTGTAACGAGGATCAGGGCTGCGTCGTCAATAACACGATTGGCGCCTGCCAGTAGTTACTTATCGTCGCCATCACTCGCCGCCGGCTCCGCGCCCGGCGATACAACCGTTACGCGGACCCGCTGTGAGGGCGCGCCTGAAGGTCCGCCGTACCAGCGAATGACAGTCGATATCATTTCGCGCTGCGCGGCGAGCCATCCGCGCGCCAGGTGCGCCGCTTCGCCTTCCCACTGGGTTTTCCTTGCCGGCGGCGCTGGCCTATCCGCGTTTACATCCCGATCCTTGCTCTCCGGCACGGACTTGTCGGCCTTCAATCGAGTCGCGGATTCGCGCGCCGCGTCAACCGCCCGGGGCGCCGAAGGGGTCAGCGCTTCGGCGCCCTGCTTGTCGTCATAGTAGCGATCGTCACTCGCGACCCACTGACCGGCGATGGGCTCAAAATCATCCCGCCGCCCGGCCCGCGCTTCCACCGCGATTGTCGCGCCCGGCGCCACTTCACCGAGGTCAACCAGCAATCGTCCCATCGCGTCGGACGTCATATCCAAGTCGAAGGTCACTGAGTCGCCGTAATCGCTCTCTAACTCGTCAGCATCGACGGCCTGATCGGCAAACAGAAAGCCCACCTTTTTCATCGGCCCCAGTTCGTCTTCGGGCATGGTCACTGCGCGCGACGGGTCGATGCGCAGGCGAGCAAGCACCGCTCGAAACTCATCAGTCGACGCCGTCACAACGAGCACCTCCGCGTCGTCTCCAGGCGCCGCCAATTCGTTGGCATCCTGGAAAGGCGACGATGCCACGGGTGGCGGCGCTGGCGCCGTGCTCATTTCACTACCCGCGACGGCGGCTCCCCCCGCCACAAGTCCCCGTGCTGGCTGAGAGACCTCGCGCGCAACCGCTGTTTGCTCCTCATTCCGCTCCACAACTTCGTTCCGGGCTCGGCGCTCCTCAAAGAGGCCTTCGGCACCGCCCCCACCACCACGGCCGGCTACCCGTTGCCGCGCGACGGAGGCAGGCGCGGTCGGCATCGGCGCCGACTCCGCAGGCGCCATCGCAATGCGCTTCGACGACGCGTCAAGCCCCGCGTCCTCTCCGTCCGCCATCATGTCGTCGCCGCCGACGTAACCGAGAGACGCCAATCCCTCCCGATCGATCCGATTCTCGCGGAGCGCAATCTCTTTCTCGGTTTCGAACTGAGCCGGCAGGCCCAACGTCGGCATCGGCGCGCGTCTCTCGGCGACGGAAACCAATGGCGGCGCGCCGAGCCAGACCAGCGCCAACAGCGCCGCGGCGGTCGCGCCCGACGCCCACGTCATCCACCGCAGCCGTCCCAACCGAACAGGCCGATCAATGGATTCACGCACCTCACGGACGAGATTCTTCGGCGCGGACACGCGCGGCAACTCGGCCAACCCGGTCGATATCGCGCGCAGCTGATCGAGCGCTTCGCGCAGTTCGCCGTCCGCCACGAGCGCGCGTTCGATCTCCGCCCCACGATGGGCGTCGAGTTCGCCGTCGAGGTACGCGGACAGATCGTCCATCAGGTTGTCACGCTCGTAACGCGTCACGGTCTTCTTCCTGATCGCCTTCCAGCATCGCCCGCAGCATCATCCGCCCGCGGTGAATGCGGCTCTTCACAGTTCCCACCGGCACGCCGAGAATCTCACCGATCGTCGCGTAGTCCAGTTCTTCCACATCTTTCAGCACGACCGCAGCCCGAAAGTCGTCATCGAGCCGTTCGAGCGCCGCCGTCAGTTTCGCGTGCAACTCGCTCGTCTCGGCGGATCGCGACACATCCGTCCCCTCGGCCGCCGGCTCGCAATCGGGCTGATCCGGATCGGGCCGATGCAGCGTCAGCATCGGCCGCCGTCGCGAGCGCCGCGTCGAAATCGCCAGGTTCATCGTGATGCGATACATCCAGGTGTAGAACCCGGCTCGCGCCTCAAAGCGGCCCAGCGCCTGATATGCCTTGATCAACGCCGCCTGTGTCACGTCCTGCGCATCGGCGTCATTGCCGAGCATCCGATAACACAAGTTGTACAGGCGATCCTGATAGCGGAGCGCCAACGCCTCAAAAGCGGCGTTGTCACCCTGCTGGGCTCGGCGGACCAGGTCCGCGTCGCAAACCGGCTCGTCAGGTCGCCTGTTCACGCGGTCATCGTACCCGCTTGGACGCGACGGGACGCAGGAGGGTTCCCGTCTCGGGATTTCGAGACGGCGGTAACCGCCCCGCCGTCTTTTCCGCAGGGGGCGGTCCGGCCGTATACTTCGAAGTCCGTTCTTTGCAGAGACCCACACATCTTGGAGATTCGTCTTGGGCGCAGTGTATACCGAGTTGCTTGACAAGATTCGCGAACTTCACGCCCTGCGGTCCGTTGAGGGCGTGCTGGAATGGGATCAGGAAACGCAGATGCCCAAGAAGGCGGCCGCGGCCCGCGCCGAGCAGATCGCGTTGATTGCCGGGTTGGCACACCAGCGCCTCGCAAGCGACGAGATGGGCGATCTGCTGTCGAAAGCCGAGGGAGCGGGCGCGGCGGATGATCCTGCCCACGCGACAAACATTCGCGAAACGCGGCGCGACCACGATCGCGCCGTGCGCATTCCTAACGAACTGGTGCGCGAATACGCCCGCGCCGCGTCGCTCGGCAAAGACGCCTGGCAGAAGGCCCGCGCCGAATCGAACTTCGCCGCGTTCATGCCCGCGCTGCAGCGCCTGCTGGACATCCGCATTCGATACGCTGAGCACTACGGCTGGAAGAGCGAACCATACGACGCCCTGATGGACGAGTTTGAGCCAGGCGCCACCGCCGCCGAAGTCGCCGCCGTGTTCTCAGGCATGAAGACCGAACTTGCGGGCCTGGTCAGCCGGATCATGCAGGCGCCGAAACAGCCGAACTCGGCGCTGCTGGAACGCGACTTCCCCGTTGAGCAGCAGGCCGCTTTCAACCGCGAGCTTGCAGGAGCCATCAATTTCGACTTTGAAGCCGGCCGAATCGATGTTTCGACGCACCCGTTCTGTTCAGGTTTCTCGCCGACGGATGTGCGCCTCACGACGCGCTATCACAAGAACATGGCGGCGATGTCGATGTTCGGCACGTTGCACGAAGCGGGTCACGGCCTGTACGAGCAAGGCTTCTCGCCCGAGCACACAAACACGCCGATGGCGCAGGCGATTTCGCTGGGTATTCACGAGTCGCAGTCGCGCATGTGGGAGAATCAGGTCGGCCGCAGCCGGCCGTTCTGGGAGTTCTTTTTCCCCAAGGCCAAGGCCCGCTTTCAGGCGCTGTCTGATGTCAGTCTCGACGACTGGCATTTCGCGGTCAATGCGGTGAAGCCGTCACTGATACGTGTCGAAGCCGACGAAGTGACGTACGGCCTGCACATCATTCTGCGCTTCGAAATCGAGCGCCGCATGCTGCGCAAGGAGATCTCGCTGAAGGACATTCCCGACGCGTGGAATACGAGCATGCAGGAGCTCATCGGCATCACCCCGCCGAACGACGCGCAGGGCTGCTTGCAGGACATTCACTGGGCGCAGGGGATTTTCGGTTATTTTCCGACGTACGCGCTCGGCAATCTGTATTCCGCGCAGTTCTTCAACGCCGCCCAGAACGCAATGCCGGATATGTGGGAGCAGATTCGTAATGGCAGAATGACCCCCCTACGCGAATGGCTGCGCGAACACATCCACAAGCACGGCCGCCGCTACCGCGCGAAGGAACTCGTCAAAGTTGTTACCGGCGAGGAACTGTCACCGGAGCCGTTTATGGCGTATCTGAACGAGAAGTACGGGGCGCTGTACGGCTTGGTTTGACCTGCGCGGAGTCCCTACAGCACGGACCTGACGCGCGAAACAAAGATGCCGGGCCGGCCCCTCCGACCGGCCCGACGATGCGTAGGCGCCCCCCTCCGGGCGCTCGCCCTATTCGGCCTACGCGGCGGGACGCAGCGCGCCTCCTGGCGCGTCCCCTAACTCCCCCGGTTCGAAGTCGAGCGGGATGGGCGAATCGGTATCCGCGCCGTACCAGTCAAACGCCATCCGCTTGATCCAGCCCAACGAATTTCGCCAACGTTCGATCACGTCGCGCAGCCGTCTGACGCCGGGCTCGCTGTCCGCCTGCAGCGACTTGAGCAGCGCGACGCATCCATCCACGCGACCGACCAGCAGCAGCGCCGTCGCGAAGTTCGTGAGGCAGTAAAGCGGGAGATCCTGGTTCACAACTACGCCGCTTTCGTTTACGCAGATTCCACGAAACACATCGACGGCTTTGACGGCGTCGCCGGCGCGCATCAGCGCCACGCCGAGCGCATTCCGACAGGGTATCGAGCCGGTCCAATGCCGATGAATGTGCGAGACGGCGTCGCGGGCTTTGCCCTCGGCCAGCAGCGATCGCACATGTTCGAGCAGCGTAATGTCGTCAATTGTTTTGTAGCTCATCGTGTCCACTCCGTTCGGAGCGCGCCGAGGCCGGCGCGCGGCGAAACTGATCAGAGCAACGCCGCTGCGCGCGCAGCGGCAAGCAGAACGCAACCCGCAATCAGTTGGAGTGAATCAGATCAGCCAGCGACAGAGGTGACAACGCCGTTCCGCCGGCGGTCGCGATGTCGCGGCGCCGCCGACGCTGGTTGTATCGAAGTTTGAAGACTCGTCGGACACGTCTCCGCCCGCCTCAGCGAACAGCAAAACGGAATCCGGCGCGTCGGGTCTGTCGGACGGTTCGGCATCGACGGCGTCAATCAGCCCGGTCGTTACCGCGGTGATCACACAGATTCTAGGATTCGACCGCGGGTGGAAGTCGCGAGCCGCGGGCCAGCCGAGCATCGGCAGGATCGCCAGAACGGCGACAAGCCGGAGACGGGCCAGATACCGTATTGTCCAACGCGTCGGGCCCACGTGCACTCGCCTTCGGACCGCAATCGACCGTACAACAGTCGTTATTCCACAAGCATACCCGCGCAATCGGCTGTTTTCAAAAAAAACGTGCGGCGCTCGCTAAGCCAGTATGAAAGGGGCTGGCTTGAGGTCGGGAAGCCCCTACAGTCCGCCAAGCGCAGGCGGCGAGCCCAAAGGGCGGGACGCGACCGCACACGGCTGCGCCGCAGAGGAGGCGTGTGCCACGGCCGTCTCGGCCGTGCTTCGGAACAATGACGGCGCTAGTGCGGGAACCACTGCCGAGACGGCAGTGGCACACGGAACGCCTCGCGTGCGGCGCGCGCCCCTTTACTGCAGAATTCGCGCCACATCGTTGATCGTCGCGAATAGCGCTCCGATCAGGATCACGGCCAGGCCCACCATCGTGCTGATCATCTGGGCTTTCAGACTCAGCGGGCGACCGCGGATCCACTCGATCAGCAGAAACACCATCAAACCGCCGTCCAGGACCGGCAGCGGCAGGAAATTCAGCACCGCCAGGTTGACCGACAAAAACCCGAGGAAGAACAGCAGTTCCGTCCAGCCGGCGCTGGCCCGCTGCTGCGCCACCTGCACAATCCCGACCGGGCCGGCGAACTGATCCGCTCCGACCTTGCGGCTGGCCCACGCCTTCAACCCGAGCAGCACCTGCATGATGTTGTCGTATGACTGCTGCACGCCGAGGCCCATCGCGTGAAACACGTTGTCGGCGCGGTCGAGTTCCATCAGCGGCTCGAACGACGACTCCGACGCGAACGCCACACGCGTCATCCACGGATCCCAATTGTCCGGCGTGACGACGAATTTCGCCGTGCGCTTTTCCGATGCGAACGGCGAATCGCGGTATTCCACCTCCACCGTCTGGCCGATGCGCGATTGCAGCATCGCCCGGACGGCGGTCGGGTTCGGCAGGCTGAGCTTGCCGCCGGTGTCCGACTTGATTTCGCGCTGGCCGTCGATCGCGACGATCCGCGCGCCCCACGGCAGACCCGCCTCCTTCGACAGCGAATCCGGAACGCGCAGCGTCGTCGACGCCGTCTGGCCGGCGGATTCGAATTCGATCTTCACATCCGAGCCGGCCGCGGCGCGGAGGGCATACACAAGGTCCAGCCACGTGCCGATCGCGGCGCCGTTGGCACTCAGAATCTTCGCCCCGCGCGGCATGCCCGCGGCTGCCCCCGGCGTGCCGTCAATCACATTCGCGATGATCGGCGGAGACCGATCCGGAAACGCGGCGGAAATGAACGTAACGCCGATGCGCGGCGGCGGATTGTCGTATACCGCGAATCGCGCCCGCGGCCGCACCGACAACTCCAGCTCCGTGCCATCGCGCCACACGCGCAGCGCCAAGTCACGACCGGCGCTATGCTTGATGTTGTCGGTAATCTCGGCGTATGTCGGGTAAACGGACGCGCCACAGGCGAGAATCACATCGCCCGCCTTCAATCCCGCGGCCGCCGCCGGCTGACCTTCAACCACCGACTTGATGTCCTGAAGCGGCATAAGGCCGAGCAAGTTCGGCTCCGTCGCGCCCGGCGCGCCGATAACGACGAGTTGACGTTGCTCATAGCACGTGACAGTCGTCGTCTTCTCTGGGTCTTTCGGGTCCGGTCGCTCTACCGTCAGCGTCAGCAGGTCGCCAGTGGACTTTGCGACAGCCGCCTGCGCATCCAGCAGACTCGCGACCGCCACGCCGTTCACGTGTGTCAGCCGGTCGCCGACCTTCGGCGCCGCGCGCCCGGGCAACGGCCGGCTATCAGTCGCGTAAACAAGCGTCTGCATCGGCGAGACAGCGAGAATGCGCATCCCGAGTTCGCTGCTCATTTCCGTTTCAACGGGAATCGGCTGCGGTAGGCGCTCACCATCGCGCCTAATCGTCAGACTCAGCTTCTGGCCTTCATCCGCCATAAGGGCGTGGACCACCACGTCCGTCAGTCGGCGCACCGCCTTGCCGTCCACCGCCAGGATGCGATCGCCCATCTGCAATCCCGCTTTGGCGAGTGTGCTTTCGGGATCGACCGGGCCGATCACCGGCGGCGTCACCTTCACGCCCGCCATGAACACGATCGTGAAGAGCACCAGCGCCAGAAGCACGTTGAACACAACGCCGGCTGACGCGACCATCATGCGCCGACCGACCGGTTGCTTGTGAAACGCGCGCGGATCGTCGCTCATGCGGACTTCGTTCGACTTCTCGTCGATGATGATGTCATCCTGCCCGAGCATGCGCACATACCCACCGAACGGCAGCGCTTTCAGGCAGTAATCTGTTTCGCCATAGCTGCGCGCCTTGAGCTCGTCCGCCGAGTACTCCGGACGATTGCCGACGGTCAGCCCCTCGCCGCGGCGCCAGCCGATCAGTCGATAGCCGAAGCCAACCGCGAAGCGATCGACGCGGATACCGACCCACTTGGCTGCGAGAAAATGGCCGAGTTCGTGCACGAAGATGATGGCGGAAAAGCCGATCACCACGAGCAGGATGTTGAACGCGCCGCTCAGCAACTCCATCAGCGGTGAGTCGGCGAGTGTCATGAGTGTGTCAGGCATGCGGCTACCTCTTCACGCGCCCACGCGTCCGTCCTGAGCAGGTCTTCGAGCGTCGGCTGTTGAATATTGTGGTGATTATCAAACACGGCCTGCGTCAGTTCGACGATCTGCCCGAATCGGACACCGCCCGAGCGAAATCGCTCTACCGCCGCTTCGTTGGCGGCGTTCAAAGCCGCGCCAGCGTTTCCACCGATCCGGGCGGCTTCATAACCGAGCCGCAGTGCCGGAAAGCGGCCCAAATCCGGCGGATCAAGCGTCAGGCGGCGGATACGCGCCCAGTCCGGCGCGCCGCCGTTCTTCGGCAAACGCTCGGGAAACGTCATCGCATATTGTATCGGCGTGCGCATGTCCGGGGCCCCGAGTTGGGCAATGACCGATCCGTCGACGAACTCCACCATCGAGTGAATGATCGACTCCGGATGAATCAGGACGTCGATCCGCTCGGCGGGCATGTCAAAAAGCAGGCTGGCTTCGATCACTTCCAGCGCCTTGTTCATCATCGTGGCGCTGTCGATGGTGATTTTCGGGCCCATATCCCAAGTAGGATGGCGCAACGCGTCCGCCAAGGTCGCGTCGCGAATGCGCTCCACGCTCCACTCGCGAAACGGCCCGCCGCTGGCCGTCAGGCACAATCGGCGCACCTCGTTTTCGCGGCCGGCCTGCAGGCATTGGAAAATCGCCGAATGCTCGCTGTCCACGGGGATCAGCCGCGAGCCACGCTCACGCGCCAGCGGCATCAGCAGCGATCCGGCGACGACCAGCGATTCTTTGTTGGCCAGGCCGACATCCAAGCCGCGGTCAACGGCGGCCAATGTCGGCGCGAGCCCCGCGGCGCCGACGATCGCCGACAACACGAAGTCAGCCTCTGTGTCGTTGACGAGGTCAACCAGCGCGGACTCGCCCGCAAACACGCGCGTTCCGGGGCCGACCCCGCCGCGCAGGCCGTCAAGCAGCGCCTCGTCGCTGACCGCGACCGCCTTCGCGCCAAACTCACAGGCCTGCAAAGCCAGTTCGCGCCACCGCGCGTGAGCCGAAAGCCCGACAATCTCCACGCGATCCCGCAGCGCGTCCGCGACGTCCAACGCCGCCCGCCCGATCGACCCGGTGGACCCCAGAATGATGACTCGTTTACGCATCCGTTGTCACAAACTATAGCTGTGGCGGGCCTTAGGGGCCAACGCCGCTCGGTTGACGCTTCGGCAGGGCCTTCGCACAATGCCCTTCCGCGAGGCCGCGTTCTCGTCAGGGGATCCGCATGAAGTCATTTGAAGTCCTGCGCGACGCTGCCGAAAGCGTCGGCGTCAAAGCGCTCGCCGCGCGCCTGAACCTCAGCACCGCGCTCGTCTACAAGTGGTGCCAGGAGTCGATGAAGGAGGACCCGGGCAGTTCCGGCGCACGCAATCCGCTCGATCGCCTGAAGGAAATCTACGACGCGACGCGCGACATCCGTCTCGTCAATTGGATCTGCAACCAGGCCGGCGGATTCTTTGTGCAAAACCCTGAAGTGACCAAAGAGCCGTTTGATATTGCGCTGCTGAATATCACGCAGCGCATGGTCACCGACTTCGGCTCCATGCTTTCCACGGTCAGCAAGAGCATCGAAAACGACGGGCAGATCACGCCGGACGAGGCCGATCACATCCGTCAGGCGTGGGAAAACCTCAAGATGAACGCCGAGCGCTTCGTCGTCGCCTGCGAACAAGGCCGCTACGCCCGGAAAAGGTGAGCGACGGCTATTGCCGCGGCCCGGTCAGACTCACCGGATCACCCAGGGTTTCACGCAACACGACCGCCATGCGCAAACCCTCGCGCGAGCCGAGCAACCGCCGCAATGCGTCACGGCCGCTCTGCGCGACGGCGCCCGGCGCCGTCGGTATCTCCTCGATCACCTCGATAATCGGCTCAGCGCGCCGCGCCGTCGCGGCGCTATAGCGATGCGCCTCCCGCGCGGCCCGCTCTTTCGCGCGGCGCGTGTCACGTTTCTCCTGACGCGCCATTCGCTCCTGGCGGTGGCGCGATACGCTGCGCTCTTCGGGCTCTTTCCGCCGGGGCGATCTGGCCGCCGGCGCCGCGGAAGGCGGGCGGGGCGGCGGAGGCGGCTTGGCGTTTGGCGGCGGTTTCGGCTGCTGAATGAGGTCCGCCTCGCGCAGCGCCTCCTGCAACAACTCGCCGAGCGACTTGTTGGGCTTCGGCGCT
>JAGQOO010000051.1 GCA_020427345.1 Phycisphaerales bacterium
CGCGGGCGCAGCCGTCATCAAGCGTGAAACGCAGGCGCGGCCAGTCGCACGAACAACCCATCTTCCGAAGCTGGCTTATGATGCGAGCGTTGTAGTCCTCTTTCCATTCCCAGATGCGCTCGACAAGCCCTTCGCGCCCGAGCTCGTGCCGCGTTTTGTTTTCTTCTTCGCGCAGACGCCGCTCGACAACCGCCTGCGTCGCGATACCGGCGTGATCCGTACCTGGCAGCCAACAGGTGTTGAAGCCGCGCATGCGATGCGTGCGGATCAGAATGTCCTGAAGCGTGTTGTTGAGCGCGTGGCCCATGTGCAGCGCGCCGGTGACGTTCGGCGGCGGAATGACAATCGAATACGGCTCGCGCTCGTCGGGCTCAACGTGAAACGCGCTTTCGGACTCCCACCGTTCGCGCACCCGTTGCTCGATTGAATGAGGATCGTACGATCCACCTGCGCTCATACGGCACACTCCGAACTCGTCGGGGCCACCGAGCGCGGACGCCCGCACCCGTCGACCATCATTATGATCAAGAGGCGTGAAACAACGCCGAATCGGGGAAGCGTAACGTCAAACCGGATACTCCCCAAACCGAAGAATGGCGGCATCATCCGTCGGCTGGAACCGGGATCTCTTTCGGGCCGGGGCGGTTAGCGGATTCAGCGGCGTGTTCGTGGTCAATTCGGAGGATGAAATCCGCCATGAAGCTGGCGGCGAAGTCGTTGCCCTCGGCGTTCCAGTGGCCGTTGTACTTGAAATGGAGTTCGCGCCCGGCGGCGGTCGCTTCGCGGAACGCCGATTCAAGCCGGAGGAATGGAATGTCGTGTCGCTCGCACAAGGTTTTCACCCTTAAGTCAGGACCGTCAAGGTCCCACCGCCGGTCTTTCATCGCCGGGTATGCCGCCTGCAGCGCCTCGAGGCCCCGTTTGGCTCCGAGGACGCCGTGCGGCGTGGAAGCGGTGACGATCGCGCAAACACCGCCGCGGCCGCGAACGTCGTCACTCAGGTGAGTGACGCAATCCTCAGTTACCTTCCAGGCCTTGGCCCAAGCCTCGCTCTCGTCAAGCGCATAGACCTCGTACGCGAGCGGGATCGAGTCGCCGCCACCCGCCCGCCCGACGCGCGCCAAGCGGTGCGAGAGCAACTGGTTCAACCGCGATCCCTTCACCCAGAAGAGCGGCGCGTTCTCACTGGTTAGATTCGTGCGGCCCGGGCGAGGCTGGACCATCTCATTCTTCTGCGATTGGGCGTCGCGGCTCATCGCCGGGTTGTTGTCGAGAATGTCGTTGAACGTCAGCATCAGCGTCACGACGATGTCCGGTTTCAGCTTGTAGCCCGTCGTTTCCCATACGTTGATCTGATCGATCTGCCCCCAGCCACCATTGCCGATCGCGATGACCTCGTATTCCTGGTCCGGCGAGCGCGCATTCAGGTAATGCTCAAGCCGGCGGCCTGGCGTTTGCGGAATCGGGTGACGCACATCGCCGATGTACGAATCACCGAACAACAGCACGCGGCGCACATCGTCCCGCTTCGGTCCGGGCTCCACGTCATGAAACCCGAGACTGTTGACCGTGCGATCCGTATCGAATTCCTTCGGTTGCGCGAACTCTCCGTCGGCGTACTCAAAACCCAGCGTCTGCGCGGGAATGGCGCGAACCGCGAACTCCGCCCCAACCAGCGCGAGCGCGAGCGCGACCACGAGCACAATCGCTTTCATCCACCACGGCGCGCGCCGCGGCACGACCGGATCGCTTCTGGACGCGGGATCAGGACTGGGGGCGTCGGCGGGCATCATCGCAGTATATCGGCAGGTCGGCCTCGCGCGCTTGTATTGCGCTGATGCGCCGCGCCTCCGCTCTCGCGGCGACAATCGCGTGTCGCGCGGGCGCCTTGCGATGTGAGATTCTCGGTCCGATCGCCGATCATCCGATATGATACTTGTCGACCGTGAATCCGCCTTTCAAGTCGGAGCTCTAATGCTGCTAACCGTCAATCGCAATCCATCATCCCGTGATCTGCGCCAGTTTGCGCTCGGAATGCTGATCGGATTCGGCGTGCTCGCCCTGCTCGCGTGGTGGCGAGCGCATCCGATTATGGCCGTGACGTTTGCGTCGATCGGCGCGGCCCTGGCGATCCTGTCGCAGATACCCGGGGTGAATCGCCACGTGTATGTCGCGTGGATGACTGGCGCGCACGGTCTCGGTTTCGCCATGACAAACGTGCTGCTGACCATCATGTTCGTAACGCTGCTCGTGCCGTTCGCACTATTGCGGTTACGTGATCCGCTTCGCAAGAAGCGCGGCGCGGCTTCGTACTGGGAACCGCCCGAGCGACATGAGCCGTCGATCGAACGCATGTCGCGCCAGTTCTAGCGCGGATCCGGAGCCAGCGACGACATGATCGTTCTCGGAATCAGCTGCTACTACCACGACGCCGGCGCCGCGATTGTGCGCGACGGCCAGCTCGTCGCCGCCGCTGAGGAAGAGCGCTTTAACCGCACAAAGCACTACAGCGGTTTTCCGAAACAGGCGATTGAGTTCTGCCTGCGCGAAGCCGGCGTGACGCTGGAGCAGGTTGATCACATCGGGTTTTATGAAAAGCCGCTGGTCAAGTTCAATCGCATCCTTGAGACGATCCTCGCCACATGGCCGTTGAGCTTCAACGTCTGGCGCACCGCGATCCCGACATGGGTGCTCGACAAACTGCACATCGGCCGGCACATACAACAGCAACTCGATACCGATCGCGACATCCTGTTCTGCCAGCATCATCTCGCCCACGCCGGCAGCGCGTTCCTTGTCTCCCCCTTCGACAAAGCCGCGATCATTACCGCGGATGGCGTCGGTGAATGGGTGACGACCGGCTGGGGTGTCGGCGACGGCGTCACAATGGACTTTCGCCAGGAAATCCGCTTCCCGCACTCGATCGGCCTGCTGTTCAGCGCGATTACGGCTTATCTCGGATTTCGCGTGAATGACGCAGAATGGAAAGTCATGGGCCTCGCGCCATATGGCAAGCCGATTTACGTCGACAAATTTCGCGAAGTCGTCGATATTCGCGAGGATGGCAGCTTTCGCCTGAACCTCAAGTACTTTTCGTTTCCGTATTCGACATCGCGCACAATCAGCCCGGCGTGGGAGCGCCTCTTTGGTCAGCCGCAGCGCCGGCCGGAAACCGACCTGTCGCAGTTCCACAACGACATCGCCCATTCCGGTCAAAAGATCGTTGAGGAGATCATGGTCCGCATTGCCCGTCACGCGCAGCGCGAATCCGGACTGAAGCAAGTCTGCATCGCCGGCGGTGTCGGGCTGAACTGTGTCGCCAACTGGCGGATTCTGCGAGAATGCGGATTCGATGACATCTACATTCAGCCTGCGGCGGGTGATTCCGGCGGCGCGCTCGGGACGGCGTTCTACATCGCCAACAGCGTAATGAAAGCGCCGCGCGCGTTTTCGATGGATCACGCCTATTGGGGCCCGGCGTTTTCGAACGCGGAAGTGCGCGCGGCGCTCGACGACGCGGGCGCCAACTATGAGCTGTGCGAGAGCGATGACGAACTGATCAACGAAACGGCGCAGCGCCTTGCGAAGGGCGGAGTCATCGGCTGGTTTCAGGGACGCATGGAGTTTGGTCCGCGGGCGCTGGGGTCGCGCTCCCTGCTTGCCGACCCGCGCCGCGCCGACATGAAGGACATTATCAACGCCAAGGTGAAGTTCCGCGAAGCCTTTCGCCCCTTCGCGCCGGCCGTGTTGAAAGAACGCGCCCACGAGTTCTTCGAAATGCCCGAAGGCATGGACGCGCCCTTCATGTTACTTGTCCCGAGCGTGCGACCCGAAGCGCGCGCGCAGATCCCCGCCGTCACGCATCAGGACGGCACGGGCCGCGTGCAGACCGTCACCCCGGAGCACAACCCGCTCTACTACGGCGTGATCAAGCGATTCGGCGAACTGACGGGCGTGCCGGTGCTGATCAACACGTCGTTCAACGTGCGCGGCGAGCCGATCGTTTGCACGCCGGCGGACGCTTATCGGACATTTGTCAACACAGGTATCGACACGCTCGTGATCGGGCGATGTATCGTTAGCGAAAAGCCCTCACAAGTAGACTTTGAGCGCGGAATGCGCCGCAGCGTCGCGCTCGAAGCCAAACCGCTGTAGCAGGGCGCCCGCCGATCGGAAAACGCCATGGCCAAGCAGTCGCTGTTCAAAGAGTTCTGGGGATTCATTGTCCAGGAGAAGAAGTACTGGATGATCCCGCTCGTCGCCGTGCTGCTGATCGTCGGCGGCCTGCTGATCTTCGCCGGCAGTTCGCCGCTCGGGCCGTTCATTTATTCGCTGTTTTAGGCGAGTGGGCGGACTTGCCACGGCCCGCCACCCCGCGTGTACAATCCCCCATCGCCGACTCTGGTCGAGGCGGCGCTCCAATTACCCTTGGGAGGGATTTTGATGAGTTGTCGAATCGTCGCGGCTTCCGCGTGTCTCGCCTGCCTGTTTGCGTTCAGTGTCGCGGGAGCCCAGGACAAGGGCGACAAATCGCACGACAAACATGCTGCTGAGAAGGCGGAAACGCCCAAGCTGCCGATCTGCCCGGTGATGGACGAGCCGGTTGATTTCAACGTAAAGACCATGACGGATGACGGCCCGGTTTACTTCTGCTGCGGCGGCTGCATCCGCAAGTTCGAGAAGGACGCCGCGAAGTACGAGAAGCGCGTGGGCGAACAGCGCGCCGCATTGGCAAAGCTCGATCGCGTACAGGTTGTTTGCCCGGTCAGCCATGAGCCGGTCGACGGAAAGACGACGCTCAAGACCGACAAGGGCGAAATCGCCTTCTGCTGCGACAGTTGCAAGGGCAAGTATGAACAGGAACCCGCCAAGTATCAGGCCAGGCTCGCCGACAGTTACACCTACCAGACGCGCTGCCCGGTCAGCGGCGAGAAGATCGATGGCAAGTCATTCGTCGATATGCCCACCGGCGAGCGCGTGTACGTGTGCTGCCCCGGCTGTGCCGGCAAGATCGAGAAGGACCCTGAGAAGTACGCGTCGAAACTCGCCGAACAGGGAATCAACCTGAACATGCGCAAGCTGAAGCGCATGCAGGCTGAGGCGGAAAAGAAGGCCGAGCATCCGTAGGCTTCGCAATAGCCTGAGATGTTGGGTAGATGACCCGACATCTCTTCCGAACAAGTAATCACCGAGCGGGCGCGGTTCGCCGCGCCCGCTGTCGGCTTTGTCGGAGCGGCTCCTGACACAAACCGCCCCACCGCCCGTCCAGCCCATTTCAAACAAACGCTGGCAGCGTCCCGCCGGCGTCGACCGCCTTGCCATACCGCTGACGATCCTGCTGATTGCCGCAATCGGGCTGCCGAGATTGCCGCGCGGCGCGTGCTTTGATGACGCCGGCGAGTTGCAGCTCGCGTGCGCGACGTGGGGCGTGGCGCATCCACCGGGTTACGCGGCGTACATATCAATCGGCCACATCGCGACGTTGATTCCCGGCGTTGAACCCGCTTTCGCTATCACGCTGCTGTGTTTTGGCAGTGGACTCATCGCGCTCGCATTGGGCGGACTGCTGATGGTCCGGCTCGGCCTCAACGCGTGGGTCGCCGCCGCGACGATGCTGATACTGTTTGCAACGCCCCCGTTCTGGACGAATCTGCTTTCGCCGGAAGTGTACATGCCGTCGCTCGCGTTAATGGCCGGCGCGGTGCTCGCGTTATTGCGATTTGCGCGGCTCGGCGTTGCGCGGGATTTGCTGATTGCGGCCTTGTGTTTCGGGCTGCTCGTCTCCGCGCGACCGAACGCCATCCTGTTCGGACCGTTCGTCGCGATCGTCGCCTGGCCGGCTATGCGCGCTAACCTGCCGGTCCGGCGGATGCGGGCGTCGTTGTCGATGATGGCGGTGTTCCTACTGCCAACGGTGTATTCAGTTGTGCAAGTCGTGGCCCGAGACACGCCGGCAACAACGTACAACTACATCGCGCAATACAATACCGAGTTTCACACGCTGCCCGAAGCGACAGACGTCGCGGCGCGATTGCGCCGCGCCGTTTGGCTGATGAGCGCCGCCCAATATCGCTCCAATCTCGACGTCGATCCGCGCGGCGGATTGAAGCGTATCGCGGAAGCCGTCCCGACGTGGCCGTTCGAGGGAGTTCCGAGGTGGACGCTGCTGGTTGCCGGCTTGTTCGGACTCGCGTGGATCGCTCGCCGCAGCCGCGACGCCGGAATCCTGCTCCTCGGAGTCGGCTTCTCGAACCTGGTGTTCGTGTCGATCTATGAGCCGGCAGCCGGTGGAATGGCGCGCGACGCGTTGGATCGTCTGCCGCTCTTCTTCGCAGGCTATGTCTGCGTCGGGTCGTCATTGTCGTTCCTGGCGCCGACGAACACGAAACGATCGCGGCGGATCGCGGCTGGCGGCCTGCTTGTCGCCGCCGTCTTGTGGACGATGCGCGACATGCCGAACCGCCCGCGCGTGGCGGCGGATGTCGACGCGTCACACTGGCTCGCGTGGGCCGCGCTCAATGAACTCCCGCAAAACGCGCGCATTTACGCGACCTGGCGAACCGCGGCGCCGCTTTGGTATGCGACCCGCGTGCAGGGCGTTCGACCGGACATCGAAGTCATGAACGCCGCGCCGTCAAACTGGATGCGCATCGAGAACGAACGCGCGACGGCCGCGATGATTGGACGCGTCTTCCTCACCGAACCGATCGACCCGCCGACCGGCTGGAGCCTGAGCGAACATGGGGCGCTTTGGCGATTGGCGCCATCGTCCCGGCCCGACTCGCCCGACGGAGGCGATCTCCACCCCGAATGAACCAGCGGCCTCGCCGCCTGCCCCGGTTCCGCGCCGTCCGCAGCTCGTGAGTTTGCGTTCCTCCCCGCCCCGCTTCAAAATGCGCCGTTCGACACTCTGGCCGCTTTTGTGAGATCAACATGCGTTGGACGCGCTTCTTTATCCCGACCACCAAGGAAACCCCCAAGGACGCCACCGCCGCCTCGCACGTGCTGATGGTGCGAGCCGGCATGATTCGCCAACTCGCGGCGGGGGCGTATTCGTATCTGCCGCTCGGCTACCGCACATTGCGCAAGGTTGAGGCGATCGTCCGCGACGAGATGGACGCCGCCGGCGCGATCGAGCTGCACATGCCGGTGTTGCAGCCGCTATCGATCTGGGAGGAGACCGGGCGCGTCGAGGCGATGGGCGATGTGCTGCTGCGGCTCGGCGGGCCCGAAGGCGATTGGCGGCCGAACACCGTGCTCGGCCCGACGCACGAAGAGGTGATTACGGAAATCGCCAGGGCATATCTCAACAGCTACAAGCGATTGCCCGTCAATCTGTACCAGATTCAGACAAAATTCCGCGGCGAGGCGCGGCCGAAGAGCGGCGTTTTGCGCACGCGCGAATTCCTGATGAAAGACGCATACTCGTTCGACATCGACAAACCCGGGCTCGATGCCAGCTATCAGAAGATGTACGACGCGTATTGCCGCATTTTCTCGCGGTGCGGGCTGCCGTATGTCGCGGTCGAGGCGGAAAGCGGACCGATCGGTGGCGACGCGTCGCACGAGTTCATGGTGATGACCGACGCTGGCGAGGACATGGTGGCCATCAGCCAGTCCGGCGCCTACGCGGCGAATCTCGAACGCGCTTCGAGCCAGGCGCCGGCGGCGGGTCAGGGCGCGGTCGGCGTTCCGGAGATGGAAGAAGTCCACACGCCGGGCGCCGGCAGGGTCGAGGATGTGTGCAATGTCCTCGGCATCGAGCCGTCGCGCATGATCAAGACGCTCGTGTACGACGTGCATGCGTTGCGGCGCGACGGCAAGAAGGAAACGGAATGGACCGGTTGGATCGTCGCGCTGGTGCGCGGCGATCACGAGGTCAACGAGTTCAAGCTGGCCAAGGTCGTCAAGGCCGCGTTGCCGAATGAACTGATTCTGAAGTTCGAAATGGCGACGCCGCAGTCGATCGAAAAGCTGACTGACGCGAAGGTCGGTTTCGCCGGGCCGCAGGGGATGATCGACCGCGTCGATAAGCTCGTGATTGATCGCGACGTCGCGGCGATGCGCGACGCCGGCAGCGGCGCGAACAAGACGGATTATCACGTGCTGCACGTGCAGCCGGGGCGTGATTTTCCGGTGTCGCATGAAAAGGCGGTTGTCGCCGATATTCGCAATGTCGTCGAAGGCGACGCGAGCCCGGTCGACGGCAGCCCGATGCGTCTGGCGAAGGCGATCGAAGTCGGGCACGTGTTCAAGCTCGGCACGAAGTACAGCGACGCGATGCAGGCCACGTTCCTGAATCGCGACGGCAAGCCCGCGCCGCTGATCATGGGGTGTTACGGCATCGGGCTGAACCGCATCGTGGCGGCGGCGATCGAATCGCACCATGACGAGAACGGCATCATGTGGCCGGTGTCGATCGCCCCGTTCGAGGCGCTGGTCATCTCGCTCGATCCGAAAGACGCGGAAGTGAGCGCGGTTGCCGCGAAACTGCATGACGAACTCGAAGCGGCGGGTGTCGACACGCTGTACGACGATCGCGACGAGCGGGCGGGCTTCAAGTTCAAAGACGCCGACCTGATCGGCGTGCCGCTGCGCATCACAGTCGGCCGCAAGGCGCTGGACGAGGGCAAGGTGGAGTTTTCAGTCCGCAGCGACGGCGTGAACCACCGCATGACCCCGGCGGAAGCGCTGGCGCAGGTGATTCGACAGGCGCACGGGGCGCGGTAGGGGCTTGCGCGTCGTTATTGCGGGGTATGTGAGGGACCGTGTGCCACTGCCGTCTCGGCAGTGCCCGGCGAGGTCAAACGTCCAACAGTGTGCCACTGCGCTGTGCGTGTTCGTGGTCAAACGCCCGCGAGTGTGCCACTGCCGTCTCGGCAGTGGTGGCAGTCTCAACCCGCCCAGTAATCGGCAGGATTGTCCATCACGAGCGTCGCGTCGCGATCCCCATCCCAGAATCCGGCGCTGGACCATCTCCAGTCGGTCGCGCGGAAAACGAGCCCACGTCGAACCGGGTTAGCATGAATGTAGTCGACAACCGCGCTCACGGTGCGCTCTTGAAAGATGTTGTGATCGAATCCGCCGCCGGGCTGCCAGAATCGGAACTTCGCCCGGCCCGTCGTTTGCTCGGTGAGTCGATCGAGCCACTTTGTCTGGCCGGTTGAAACAAGATGTCTGCGGGCAGCGACGGCAACAGGCCGCTTGAGCGCGCCGAGGATCGATTTCATTTCATAGCGATCTGTGCGCGGGCAAATGAGCACATGGACGTGCTCGGGCATGATGACATATGCCCAGATCGCGAAATCATGACTCCGGCGGGCGCCGTCCATGGCCTCAATCGCCCAGCGTCGACTCGCGTCGCGCGTCAGCAGCGGCAGCCGTTTGTAACAGGAGTACGTCAGGAAGTGCGCGTGGCCCGGTTCGTTCCAGGCGCGACGCGTTTTGCGGGGCGAAGACGTCATTTCAGACGATCCGCGTGGTTGCGGGACCACTGCCGAGACGGCAGTGGCACACAGGAGAGCAATTCGAGCTCGAATGACAACTCGTCAGAACCAGGTTTTGCCATTAATCGTCGGACGCGCGGACTGAGGTCGATGCGGCGCCACTTTGGCGCGTTTGAAGGAACCGGCGCCATTGTCACTTGCCTATCAGCTCGATGTGGAGCTTCCGACTTCGTACCCTGCTGATCCTATAGCGTTAGCCGTCGCATCAGCGAATCTACGTCAGATTGACGCGTGCCGTGTGCCACTGCCGTCTCGGCAGTGGTGGCGATCAACCGCCCGCAAGCGCGCCCCACGTCCCTTCCGCCAACCCCGCGATCACCAGCACCCGGTTATTCCCCGAGTCCAGGACAAACACGCGGTCCGACTCGTCCACTTCCACCGCCCACGGGAACGCGAGTTGGCCCGGGTCGCGGCCGGGGGCGCCCCAGGTGCCCAGGCATTTGCCGGTCGGGTCGAGGTGTTGCAGGCGGCTGCCGCCGTATTCGGCGACGACGATTGTGCCGTCTGACAGAAAGGCCATCGAATAGGGAAACCGAAACTGCCCCGGCTCCGCGCCGAGCGAGCCGAACGCGCCGCGGAATTCGCCTTCGAGCGTGAAGCGACAGATGCGATGCGCGCACGCGTCAGTGACCCACAAAAGCCCGTCGGGGCCGATCCGCATGCACTGCGGGCGGCGCAGCGACGCGTCGCCGGCGGCGGGACCGCCGAAGGACGACACAAACTCCCAGTCGGACGTAAAGCGATTGATGCGGTCATTACCGCCATACTCGCTTACGTAGATGTCGCCGTTCGGCGCGACGAGCACGTCTGTCGGCAGACGGAATTGCCCGGGACCGTCGCCGAATTCGCCGAACTTTTTCAGCAGCTCGCCGGTCGGCGAATAGACAAGCACTTCCGCGTAATGCGTGTCGGCGAGGTAGATGTTTCCATCCGCGTCGACGGAGACGCCGGTCGGCTTGCCGGCTTCGCTTGCGGGTGTGCGCCATTCGCGGACATATGCCCCGCCGCGCGTGAGCGTCTGGACGCGCGCGGACCGATCAACGATGACAACGCCGTCTTTGGTCAGCGCCATGGCGCGCGGATAGTTGAAAGTAACGGGCCCGTGGCCGGGTTTGCCGAAGACGAGCAGCGGCGCGGCAATCGGCGCAGCGGGTTCGCCACAGCCGCTCAGCGCGGTCAGCAACAACAGCGGCCAACCCGCGCGCGACGCGCACAGGCTGCGCGCGACGGCGCTCATTGCCCGCGCGGCGCTCCGCTCCGCGCCTCATCGATCGCCGCGAGCACTTCCTCTTTGGTCATCTCGCCCTCACGCGTCACCAAAGCCTTGCCGGCGGGGTTGGCGATAACAATGGCGGGCGGCTTGGTCACGCCAAATGTGCCGGCGAGGGCGCGGTCGGCGATGATGTCGAGCTTGATCGGCGTCATTTCGGCGAGCGCGGCTTCGACCGCCGGATCGGACAAGGCCTGATCCTCGAACCGCGTGCAGGCGACAGACGCCCAACTGCGGAAATAGAAAAACGTCAGCTTGGACGCCTCCCGGCTCTGGCTGTAGGCGGGTTCGGCGGTCAGATTCCAGCGCAACCCGCCACAGCCGGCGAGGGTCCAGAACGTGGCGAAGATAAGCGCGGTCAGACCGATTTTTCTGCCATTCACGCTGCAACTTCTCCCGTCAATGTCCAGTAGTGAGCGCAAGCGCCAACTGGGTCGCCGTTTGCGATTGGGCACGAGTGGCGACACAATCGAGCGCTCGTCGGAGGGGAAGTGTACTCCCCGCCGCCGCGATCGACCATGACGGGAGCCAAAACGGCATGCCGCGTGTGCAAGCCTTGTCGCCGGGGAATCTGCGCGACGCGCTGGGCATGCTTCTCGCGGGATGCGAGGAAACCCGCGTCGCGCCGGATTGGCAGATCGAGAGTTTTCAGCGTTACATGGCGACGGGCGTGGAATCGTGGCAGGGATGGGAAGTCGGTCGCGGCGCTGAACGGGTTGGGCTGGCGCTCGCCTTGCACATTCCCGGCCGCGTCGGCGTCGTGATGATCCCGCAACCCGGGCGATTTGGAATGACGGCTGAAGGCATCCGGAGCGCCTTGGAAAATGGCCTTTCGGACCTACAGGCGGAACGTCTTCATTACGCCAACGCCATTATCGAGCCACATGCCCTCGCCAAACGCGGCGTCCTGGAATCGTGCGGCTTTCGCGAGATTACGCAGCTGATTTATCTCGAACGGTCGCTCGCCGCCAAGGCGACCGTCGAGGCGCCCATTCCGTTGCGATGGCGCGGGTTTTCGACGGATTGTCAGCCCCTCTTCGAAGAAGCGTTGCGTCAAACGTATATCGACTCGGCGGATTGTCCTGAACTGACGAATCTCCGTCCGATGGCGGATGTGATCGCGGCACACAAAGCGTCGGGCCCGTTTGACGCGGCATTGTGGGAAGTCGCCACGCATGGACGCGAGGCGGTTGGCTGCGTGCTGGTTTCGCGGCTGGAGCCCGCCGGATTGTGCGAGTTGACCTACGTCGGCGTGTCGCCGGCATATCGCGGTCGCGGGCTGGGGGCGACGCTGGTCGCGCGGGCGATTGAGCTTGCGCGCGAAACGAAGGCGCGGACGCTCACGCTGGCTGTGGACCATCGCAACGCGACAGCGCGACGGCTTTATGATCGGTTTCAATTCAGGCGCTTGTCCGAGCGCGACACGTTCCTGTTTACGTGGGCGTGAATAAACCGCGGCGTAAGATGTGGATATTAAGTGCACGAAAAAAAATCTCGGCACGCAACATCAATGCGCCGAGCACTTAGCGTGTTTGATGCGCCAACGTTCGATAATCAGGGATTGTGCGCGGCACAAACGACCGGTATAGTACGCGACTCACGGGTTGAGCAGTTTTCCGGCAACTCAACCCGATCGTCGAACAAAGCAGCAGGGCAATCGTCTTTCTCAACTGACAATTCGGTTTTCGGCAACGCCTTGAGATGGGATGGAATTTCCGGCGGTGGACCTCGTACGCGCGCTCAGTGACAGCATCGCCCGGCGGATCGGCGCGAATCGATTTCGAACGTGGTTCGGCGGGGGCGCCCAGTTCGAATTTGAAGACGGCCGGGTTCGCGTTTTGGCGCCCAACGACTTTGTCGGCGAGTGGATCGCGAACAATTACATCGATGAAATCGTCGAAGCCGCCGGTGAAGTCGCGGGCAAACGCGTGCGGGTTGAGATTCACGTGAGACCCGCTGATTCCCCGCCGGCGAACCTGCGGGATGTTGAGCGATCACAATCGATTTCCGCTACGCCGAACATAGCGCCGTCGATCCCTACCCCGATGTCAAAACCGCCGCTGTTGCGTGGCCGGCTCGACAGCTTCGTGGTCGGTCCGTGTAACCGGATCGCGTGGCTGGCGGCGCAACAGGTCGCGGAACGCCCCGGCAACGGCTTCAATCTGCTCGTTGTGCATGGTCCTTGCGGCGTCGGCAAGACCCACCTGTTACAAGGCGTCTGCAACGCGCTGGCGGACTCTCATTCCGGCCTGAGCTGTCGATATGTGTCGGGCGAGGAGTTCACGAACGAGTACATCGCGGCGCTGCGCGCCGGGCGGCTTGACGTGTTTCGGATGCGTTTCCGGCATGTCGATCTGCTGGCGATTGATGATCTGCATTTCATCGCCGACAAGAAGGCGACGCAGTCGGAGTTCCTGCACACGTTCAACTCGATTGACGGGGCCGGCAAAACGGTTGTGCTGACCTCCGACAAACACCCGAACGACCTCGGCGCTTGCGAACCGCTCGCGAATCGGCTGATCAGCGGCATGGTGGCCGAAATCAATGCGCCATGCGCCGAAACGCGCCGTGGCATCGTCGAGCAACTCGCCGCACAGACCGGGCTTCTGTGTCCGGCGGAAGTGACCGGCTACATTGCCGACCGGTTTGTTCAGAATGTGCGCGAGCTGGAGGGGGCGTGGCGGCGATTGGTGGCGTACGCGTCACTGACGCGAGCGCCGCTGTCGATGCGCCTTGCGGCGGAGGCATTGGGGACGGTGCGGCGGGCTCCGCGACAAACCGCCGAGGATATTGAGCGCATCGTTTGTGAGCGCCTGGGCGTAACGCGGGAACAGGTGCACAGCGCCAGTCGCGACCGTGCGATCGTCGGCGCGCGGGCGATGGTGATGTACATGCTGCGCCGCCATACCCAACTGAGCTTTCCCGAGATCGGCACGACGTTGGGGGGCAAGAACCACTCGACAGTCCTGATGGCCGTTAAGCGCGTCAAGCAGGCCGCCGAGGCCGGCGACGTGATCCGGGTTCGATGGAACGGCGTCCTGGACACGCACCCGGCAGCCGAGATTATCGCCGCTCTCGACGACGAACTGGCCCCCTCCCGCTAGGCGGGCCCCTTCCCGATCTTGGACGAGCGCCGCTCCGCTCCTATACTTCCGGGCTTCCGGTTTAAGGAGGTTTCGTATGGGCTCGTCGCGGAGTGGCAGGTGGTGGGCGCTCATTCTGACCGCTGGAATGGCGGCCCTGTTCAACGGGTGCTTCCTGCGGCTTCAAAACGTGATCGAGTTTTTCTTTGCGCCCAACGCGCTGGACACGATCAACCGGATCCCATTGCTCGGACTTTGACGAGGCGGCGGATTGGCGCCGAATAGACTGACTCTGAAGGAGAGCGCCGCATGGCGCGCCTGATTGCACGCAGCCCCGACGGCCGCGAATTCCAGGTTGTTCTGACGCACAAGCCGCAGACGTTCGGCCGGTCCGAAACGTGCGACTGCGTGCTGCGGAACGACGCGGAAGTGTCGCGCGTGCATGCCGAGATCTGGGTTGACGGCGAAAACCGCGTGCAGGTGCTCGACAAGGGTTCCAAAAACGGCACCCGCGTGGATGACGGGGACGTTTACCGCTCCGATCAGCGCGTGGCGTGGCGCACGCTGCGCGTGGGCGAACACGAGTTTGACGTCAAAGACGCCGCCCGGCCCCCTGATTCGCACACGCCGCGCGGGCCGATGTTTCGGGACGACCCCACCCCGCGCGACGGCGACACTGTCTATTACCCGAGCACGCGCGCGATTGACCTCAGCGGTCAACGCCTCGGATTGCTGATTCGACTGGCCGAGCGGATCGGTGGCGCTTTCGATAGAAAGCAGATGCTGGAGCAGGCGCTCGACGCCTGCTGCGATTCGCTCGGCTTTGAGCGCGGTCTGATCGTCCTGAAAACGCGGCGCGGCGACGCAGAGACGCCCGTTACGCGCAACATGCCGGTGGATTCGTCGGGGTCGTTCCGCGTCAGCCGCACGCTGATTAACCGCGCGCTGGTCGATGGCGAGCGCGCCATCGTAAACAACCCGGCGACGGATGTGGGCCCGCTGACCGAAAGCCTGGTCCGCTATCCGATCTGTTCCGCGCTGTGCGTGCCGATCACCAACCGCGACACGATCCTCGGCGTGATTTACGGCGATCGCGTCACGCAGGCTTCCAGTTATCAAGCCGAGGATGTCGACTTCCTGGCCGCGATCGCGCAACACGTCGGTGTCGGGCTGGCGAATCTCGAACTGTTCCGGGAATACGTGCGGTCGCAGAAGGTCTACGCGGAACTCGATCAGGCCCGCGCAATTCAACGCGAACTGCTGCCCAACGGCGCGATGGAGCGCGGCCGCCTGCGCATCGACGGATTCAACCAGCCCTCCTCCGAAGTCAGCGGCGACTACTACGACTACTTCGTGCTCGACGACGGTCGCGTGGGTTTCATCATCGCGGATGTGACCGGACACGGCCTGCCGGCGGCGCTGGTGATGGCGAATCTGCAATCCGCCGTCCGCGTCGCATTGACGGGGCGCGACAACCTGCCCGGTCTCGCGCGGCGCGTGAACCAGTTGATTTGTCAAAACACGTCGTCAGGCGTGTTCGTCACCAGCATCTTCGGTGTCGTGGATCCGGACAACGGCGAACTTGAGTACATCAGCGCCGGGCACCCCGGACCCATTCTCTTCTCCCCGAGCGGATTGCGGCTGCACCAGGTTGAAAACTCCCTCCCCCTCGGCGTCGACGAGGATGAGGAGTTCGACATGCACGTGCTGGCGCCGTCCACCGGCGTTAACGCGGCGCTGTTCTACACGGACGGGCTTTTCGAGGCCGCCGACGCGTCAGGAAAGTTGCTCGGAATGGAGCCGATTCTCAGCGGGCTGAACGGGCTTGGGCGAACGCTTCCGGCTGCGCTGATCGAGGGCGCCAAGCGGATCGTGCACGAGCACCTGGGCACGGCCGACGCCGGAGATGACATGACGCTGCTCGCGCTGGAGTTTCAGCGCGATTAGCCTCGGCTGTTCAGGCGGAGCGGGCGGTTTCTTCCGGTAAGCGCTGGATGCGCAGACGGTTAATGCGGCGCGCCTCGGCGTCCAGCACGGTGATGACGATGTTTTCGTGTTTCAATTGTTCGCCCGTGGTCGGAATACGACCGAGCGTACTGAAAACGAAGCCGCCGATCGTGTCGTAATCGCCATCTTCGGGCAGGGCCAGCGATAACTGCTCGTTCACATCGCTGACGTGCATCCGCGCGTCGACTTCGGCTGTGCCGTCGTCCTGAATCGACATCGACTCGCGCGCCCGCGCGTCGTACTCGTCATCGATTTCGCCGACCAGCTCTTCGAGAATATCCTCGATCGTGATCAGGCCCGCGGTGCCGCCGTACTCGTCGAGCACGAGCGCAATGTGGACCTTCTGGGCCTTGAACTCGCCAAGCAGCTCGCCTACGTTCTTGCTCTCGGGGACCATCATCGCCTCACGCAAAACAGAGCGGAGGTTGAAGTCGTCACCATCC
>JAGQOO010000052.1:0-11078 GCA_020427345.1 Phycisphaerales bacterium
TCAAGCAGGTGCTCGCCAAGATCCGCACCGACGGCCTGATGCCGACGCTTGAAGCCGTCTTCAGCCGCCTGGATGAGCCGTTGCCGCTTGGCTACTGCAATGTCGGTCGCGTTGTTGAGGTCGGCGCGGGTGTGACGGGCTTTCAGGTCGGCGATCGCGTCGCGTCGAACGGCGCCCATGCCGAGATGGTGTGCGTGCCGGCGACGCTGGCGGCGCGCGTGCCGGACGATCTCGACGACGTTTCCGCCAGCTTCACCGTGCTCGGCTCGATCGGCCTCCATGGCGTGCGTCTGCTCGAGCCGACTTTCGGCGAGCGCTTTGTCGTAACGGGTTTGGGGCTGATCGGTCTGATCGCGGCCCAGATACTGCGTTCTTGTGGCTGCAACGTGCTCGGCATCGATGTGAATTCGGAGCGATGCCGGCTTGCGCGCGAGTTTGGCTGCGAAACGGTCGATCTATCGACCGGCGCGGATCCGGTGAAAGCGGCGCAGGCCTTCAGCGAAGGCGGCGGCGTCGACGGCGTCATCATCACGGCTTCCGCGAAGACCGACGAGATCATCCACCAAGCCGCCGAGATGTGCCGCAAACGCGGACGCATCGTGCTGACCGGCGTAATCGGGCTGAATCTGCGCCGCGTTGATTTCTACGAGAAGGAACTGTCCTTCCAGGTTTCATGCTCTTACGGGCCGGGGCGATATGACCCGGCGTACGAGGCCCGCGCGCAGGATTACCCGCAGCCCTATGTCCGCTGGACCGTCGCGCGCAACTTTGAAGCCATGCTCGACGCGATGGCGCAGAAACGCGTCGACGTGGCCAAGCTCATCACACGCACGATGCCGCAGGGTGAGGCGGCTTCCGCTTACGACGCGATCGTCAAGGACAGCGGCGTGCTCGGCGTCGTGATGACGTACCCCGAGCAGAACGCGCCGACCGGCCGCGTCACGCGTCTCAAACAACCGTCGGCCAATGGCGTAGCAAAGGGCGCAGTCGTCGCCGGTGTGATCGGTGCGGGGAGTTTCACGAAACTCGTGCTGCTGCCGGCGATCAAGGCGGCGGGGGCGAGTGTGCGGTCGGTCGCAAGCGCAGGCGGCGTTTCGAGTCTGCACGCCGCGCGCAAGTTCGAGGCGGACGAAGCGACGACCGACTATCGCGCGATGCTGGCCGACAGCTCGATCAACACAGTGTTCATCACGACGCGGCACAATCAGCACGCGCGGATGGTCGTGGAGGCGCTCGAAGCCGGTAAGCATGTGTTCGTCGAAAAGCCGCTGGCGATTGACGAGGATGGGCTGGAAGCGGTACGCGCGGCGCACGCTGCTCACCCAAAACAGCACTTGATGGTCGGCTTCAATCGCCGATTTGCGCCGCACACGGTCAAGGCAAGACAACTGCTCGCGGGGCGAGCGCAGCCGGTCTGCGTGCACATTACCGTCAACGCGGGGGACATTCCCGGCGATAACTGGAACCACGATCCGAACGTCGGCGGCGGGCGGATCATCGGCGAAGGGTGCCACTTCATTGATCTGGCGCGAACGCTGGTCGGAACTGAGATCGAACGCGTAGGCGCCGTGATGTTCGGGCCAAACTTCGGCGGCGTGCGCGAAGACAAAATGTCGATCAACCTGACCTTCGCCGACGGATCGATCGCGACCGTTATGTACTGGGCGAACGGGCCGAAGTCGTTTCCGAAGGAGCGCGTCGAGGTGTTCAGCGAGGGACGTGTGCTCGTCATGGACAACTGGCGACGCTTGCAGGGGTTTGATTGGCGCGTACCGAAGATGGGAATGCGGCAGGACAAGGGCCATAACGCGGAAGTCGCGGCGTTTGTGCAGGCGATTCAGCGCGGCGACGCGCCGCTGATCCCGTTCGACGAACTCGACGAAGTGACTCGCGCGAGTTTCGCGGCGATGCGGTCGGCCCGGGACGGCGTCATCGTCGCGCTGAATGAAGTGTGCGCGGAGGCGCCTGCGCTGGAACCCGCCGCGAGATGAGCCCCGTTCGACGCGCGGCGTTGATTCTTCGTTATCTCGGGCCGGGGTTTGTCACGCGTCGGTTGCGGATCGCGCTTGAAAAACGGTTGGGTCACGCCAAACGCGTCTATCGTCATCGCCCGTGGGATTCGATTCACTTTTCCGAAATCTGCGGCGAGTCGACGCCGTCTGACATTGACGCGTACGCGGAATTCAAGCGCGCGCAGGCGGCGCCGTTTGTGTTTCCATTCGGCGAGCCGCCGAAGTTCTCGCGAGACTCACGATTCGAGCGATCGCCCGATCTGGCGGAGCGCGTCGAACTGGCCCGGCACATGCGACCGATTTACTTGTTCCGCCAAGTCGCGCCGGAGCCGGTTGACTGGTCGCTGAATCAGCTCAGCGGCAAACGCTGGCCGCTCGATCGCGACTGGTTTGAGATTGCGGACTTTGATCCGCGACAAGGAGACGCGCGGACGCATTGGGACCCCGCGCGCGCGGCGTGGGCGCTGGATCTCGCGCGCGGCGCGAGTCGCACCGGGTTCGATTCACCGGTATTGGCCGAAACGTTCTGGCGATGGGTCGATTCGTTCGTTGCCCACAATCCGCCGTATCGCGGTCCGCACTGGAAATGTGGGCAGGAATCGTCAGTGCGCTTGCTGGCGCTGTGCTTCGGCGTGTGGGCGTTCGGGCGCGACGCGGCGACCACGCCGGCGCGGCTGACGACCTTCGCGAAGCTCGCCTGGGCGACTGGCTATCGCGTTGCGCATCACATCGGATACGCGATTTCGCAGAAGAACAATCACGCGTTTTCCGAAGCCGTTGGGCTGATGCTGGTCGCGCAGTTGTTTCCGGAGTTTCGCGAAGCGGCGCGATGGGGCGCGATCGGGCGGCGCGTGCTGGAACGTGAGATTGATCGACAGATCTACGCCGACGGCAGCTATGTGCAACACTCGTTCAACTACCACCGCGTGATGTTGGAAATGGCGGGAATGGGGTTGCGGCTGGCGGATTTGAGCGGTCGACCGTTTTCATCAGCGACGGTTCAGCGCGTCGCGCGGGCGAACGCGTTCCTGATCTCGATGATGGACCCGATCGGCGGGCGCGTGCCGAACTACGGCCATAATGACGGCGCGCAGCCGCTGCCGCTGACCGAGTGCGACTTCACCGACTATCGGCCGACGGCGCAATGGATCAGTGTGCTGACGACCGGCCGAAAGGCGCTGCCCGATGGGCCCTGGGACGAAATGCTCGACTGGCTGGGCGGCGCGGACGCCGCGCCGGCGGTCGCCAAGGCGCCTCCGGCCAAACCGAGCATCGAAGCGCACGACGCGGGTGGGTACTTCGCGCTGCGCTGCGGCGACAATTGGGGCATGCTGCGGGCACATACGTATCGGGATCGCCCGGCCCAGTGCGACGCGCTGTCACTCGACGTATGGCGCAACGGCGTGAACGTTCTGGGCGACGGCGGCACGTTTCAGTATTACATGCCCGACAATCCGCGGCTTGAGCGGTTCTTCGGTTCAACCGCCGGCCACAATACGGTTGAGATCGACGGCGGCGACCCGATCGAAAAGGTTTCGCGGTTTCTGTATCTGCCGTGGCCGACCGCCCGGGCGACGCGCCGCGTGGACGGCGACGCGTTCGCGATGATCGAGGCTGAGCACGCGGACTATCCCGGCGTGACGCATCGCCGGCGCGCCGTGCTGCTGGCGGACGGCAGTTGGGTTGTCGTGGATGATCTGCTGGGCGAGCGCGACGTAACAGCGCGGCTCCGCTGGCGGGCGATCGACGTGCCGAACACGCTCGCCGATGGCCGCTGGCGGATTGACACGCCGATTGGCGAGTTCATGGTCGCTCTGGCGACGCTCGGGTCGGGCGAATACGTCTTCCCGGCGGAATCGGTGGATGTCCTTCGTGGCGTGGATGACGGCGAGCGGATTGAAGGCTGGGCGGCGCCATATTACGCCGAGTTGAGGCCGGCGCCGACGCTGATCGTCACCTTGGCTGGGCGCCTGCCGCTGCGGTTTGTGTCGGTTCTGACGCCTCACGCGGACCAGCCGATAGTGATAGATAACAGCGGCGTGCGGGTTGGCGATGTCGTGGCGCCGGTGGAGGCGCTGAGTTGAGAGCCGCGTCGGCGTGAACTACAGTCCGCGCCCGGTCGGCGAGACGCGGATCGCGCGCCGCATGCAGTGAGGCAAGCTGAACACCCAATGCGAATCGTCTACATCCATCAGCACTTTGCGACCACGAAGAGCGCTACCGGCACGCGCTCGTATGAAATGGCGCAGCGCCTGATTCAGCGCGGCCATCAGGTCACGATGATATGCGGCGCCCTCGAGTTGTCGGATTTTTCCACCGACCTGAAGGAGCGTGTGACGCGATTCGAGGTCGACGGCATTGACGTGCGATGCGTCAATCAACCGTACGCCAACAAAATGGGCTTTTACCAGCGCATGTGGGCGTTTCTGCGTTTTGCCCAGACGGCGACAACGCTTGCGATCGAGGCCAAACCCGATCTGATTTTCGCGACATCGACGCCGCTGACCGTCGGCATCCCCGCGATGCGGGCGAGCAAACGGCTGAAGGTTCCGTTCGTGTTTGAAGTGCGCGACTTGTGGCCGGAATTGGCGGTCGCGCTGGAGGTCGTGAAGAGCAAGACGCTGATCGCAGGCGCGCGATGGCTGGAGCGTAAGACGTATTTCTCAGCGCGGCGGATCATCGCGCTTGCGCCGGGCATGAAAGAGGGAATCTGTGAAACGGGCTATCCCGCCGAGCGGGTGACGATCGTCCCCAACGGCTGCGATCTTGATCTGTTTCAGCCGAGTGAGGAGCGCGCGACGCGGGCCGACCTCGGCGGTGATGATTTCAAACTCGTCTTCACAGGCGCGCATGGGCTGGCGAATGGGCTCGACGCGGTGCTGAACGCGGCCGTGGAACTCAAGCAGCGCGGGGAACGCGGCGTCAAGTTCATCTTCATCGGCGCGGGGCGCGAAAAGCCGCGCCTGATGGAGCGCACAAAGTCCGAACAACTTGACGAATATGTGATCTGGAAAGACCTGATGCCGAAACAGGAACTTGCGGCGCTGCTGCCGCAGATCGATGTCGGCATGATGATCCTGAAGAATGTGCGCGGGTTCTACTTCGGCACTTCGCCGAATAAGTTCTTCGACTACATTGCTTCGGGAATGCCGGTATTGAACAACTACCCCGGTTGGCTGGCGGGCATGATCGAGGAGGCCGGTTGCGGCAAGGTTGTGCCGCCTGACGATCCCGCGGCGTTCGCGGACGCGGTGGTGTGGATGCGCGACCATCGACGGGAGTGCCGTGAGATGGGTCGGCGGGCGCGGCTGCTGGCGGAAGAGCGCTTCGGTCGCGACACGCTCGGCGAGCGGTTTGTCGACACGATCGAACTCGCCGCGCGCGAAGCCGGGATTATGCAGGAGTCGCCGGCGTGATCCGTTTCAACCCGCTGAGCAAAGACCCCGACGAAATCGAGCGGATGTGGTACGTCCCGCCACGCCCGGCGCCGCCGAAGCCGGGTTGGGCGTTGTTCAGCGATGACTTCGTGCTGGAAGCGCTGCAGGACTGCGCGTTTCAGCCGGAGAAGATTCAGCGCGGCGGCAAGTGGGCGATCATTTCAACCTTTGCGCGGATTTGCATGACGATCGCGCAGGCGCTCATCATGTTGTTCTGCATGATTCCGGTGATCTCGTGGGGCATGTACTCACTCGCGCGGGGCATGCCGCGGAACATCGCGGGCTTTTTTGTGCGCGGCTGCTACTGGAAGACAAAGCTGGGCCGCTTGGGCGTCGACACGATCATCGATCAGGATGTCGAGTTTACGAATCCGAAGCACATTGAGATCGGGAGCCGCTGCCACATCGATCGGGGCGTGCTGATGTCGGTTCCGGACGAGCGCGGGCGCATTCGCATGGGCGATCACTCGTTCGTGGGGCCATATTCGCACATCGCCGGCCGCGGCGGCGTCGAGATCGGCGACTTTGTCGGGATTTCGGCGCGGGTTCACATTTACTCGGTATCGAATACGCCGATCCGCCTCGATCGGCCGGGCGAGCTGATCACGATGTCGCACACCGTTCACCCGGATCGGCAGGGAACGATTGAAGGCCCGATCCGGCTTGAGGATTACGTGATTGTCGGGCCCTTCGCGACGATTATGCCAAACGTTACACTGGGACGCGGCTGTGTCGTTCACGGCTACAGCGAGGTCGGGCAGTCATTCCCGAAATTCAGCGTGATCAGCGGGCACGGGCGGGCGAAACACCAGGGTTGGCGCCGGCCGGCCGGGCTTGATCCCCGATTGAACGAACCGGCGCAGGGCGAACAGCAGGCATGAGCGACGAGCGGCGCATTCTGGCGGACATCACAGCGGAACTCGGAGCGACTCCGACCGCGCTGGCGACTACGAAAGCGCAACGCAAACTTGACGCGCTGAATGCGGATGCGGCGGGTCTGCTCGAGCGTCGCGTCGGAGTGCTGGCCTCGTTTACGTTTGACATGCTCGTTCCGCCGTTACGGACGCGGGCGTATACCGACGGATTCCGTTTTGATGTGTACAACGCGCCCTACGGCCAATATCTCCAGGAGTTGGTCAACCCGGCAAGCGGCCTCGCGTCGCATCAGCCGGAGATTGTGCTGGTCGCGGTTCGATTGCAGGATGCGTGCCCGGAGTTGTACTACGGTTTCAATTCGCTGACGGCTGAGCGGATTGATGCGATCTGCGGGCAGTTTCAGGCGGATCTTGGCGGGGCGTTACGCGGATTTCGCTCGCGGAGCCACGCCCGCATTCTGCTGACGAATTATGAACAGCCGGTTTACGCGAGTCTCGGGCTGGCGGAAGCGACGGCGGAACTGTCACAGGGCGCGGTGATCGGGCGAATGAACGCGTGGCTGCGTTCGCTCGCGGACGAGATCGGCGCCGCGTACATCGTGGACATCGATCAGGTCGCTGCACGCTGCGGCCATGCGCGCTGGGACAACGCGAAGATGCGCCTGCTGGCACGGGCGCCGATCGCGCCGGATTGCGCGTGGGATTACGCGGGCGCCGTGACGCGGGTGGTTCGTGCGATCAGCGGACGGGCGAAGAAAGTGCTGGCGCTTGATTGCGACAATACACTGTGGGGCGGCGTTCTTGGTGATGTCGGGATAGAAGGCATTCATCTCGGACACGACTACCCGGGCAACGCCTTTCGCGCGCTCCAGATGCGCGCCTTGGAGTTGTTTCATCGCGGCGTAGTGCTCGTGGTCGCCAGCAAGAACGAACTGTCCAACGTCAAGCAGGTGTTCGAGACACATCCGGAGATGGTCCTGCGGCCCGAGCATATCGCCTTTTTCGGCGTGAATTGGGAACCCAAGCCGGGGAACCTGCGGCGGGCGGCGGAAGTGCTGAATCTCGGCCTCGACAGCTTCGTTTTCCTTGACGATCACGAAGTCGAGTGCGCGATGATGCGCGAGATGGCGCCGGAAGTGCTAACAGTGCAGATGCCTGGCGACCCGGCGGACTACGAGCACACGCTCGCGCGGCTGGATTGTTTTGACAATCTCACGATCAGCGCGGAAGACCGCCAGCGCGGCGCGATGTACAAGCAGGAAGCGGAGCGGGCGGAACTCCGCCAGGGCGCGACCGATCTCGATACGTTCTATCACGGCTTGGAAATGCGGGCGATCATGGCCCGTAATGACGCGGCCGGCCTCGCCCGCGCCGCGCAGCTCACGCAGCGCACGAATCAGTTTAACATGACGACGATCCGGCGGACGGAGTCGGATGTGCTGGCCCTGATGAATGCTGCCGACAGCGACGTGGTTACCATGCGGCTGGTCGATCGTTTCGGGGACAACGGCATTGTGGGAATGGCGATCGTGACGCGCGAGGGCGATGACGCCGTCCTGGACACGTTTTTGATGAGTTGTCGGGTGCTGGGCCGCACGGTAGAGCAGACATTAGTGGCCTGGCTCGGCCGGGAAGCGATGGCGCGGGGGGCGAAACGGCTCGTGGGACGCTACATTCCCACAAAGAAGAACACGCCCTTCGGGAAGTTTTACGAGTCGGTTGGCATGACGCTGGAGAGCGATTCGGGCGAAACCCAGTTGTGGGTGTGTCCGCTGGACGAGGCGTCGCCGACGTTGCGGTTGCCGGGGTATATTGACATCGAGGTGCAGGAAGGGGCGACACGAACGTCATGAGCGCCAATCGCGACAAAGTCGTTGAGATCATCTCGACGCTGCTCGAAATCCCGGAGTCGCATGTCACCGACGACCTCGCGCCAGGCGCGGTCGAGCACTGGGACAGCATCAACCACCTCAACATCTGCGTGGCCGCCGGGCAGGAATTCGGCGTCGACCTGTCAGCCGAAGAGATGGCGGGCATCGGTCGCGTTGGCGATCTCGTGAAGACGCTGGCGGCGAAGGGCGTCGAATTCAAGTAGGGTTCCGGCCCGCGAGCCCCCGATCGAGCCGATCTGCGCGGGCATTAGCCAACATCAACCCGTATTTTCTTTGGCGCTCGGCCTGAGAAACGCTAGCCTCCATGATGTGCGCCGTCTGGGCGGGGAACGGGGGAGTGGTCTTGGGATTCGAACGCCGCTTTCGCTCTGGCTTTGCCGCCGCGCTGATTCTCGCCGCGTCAGCGGCAACCGCTTTCGCGCATGAAGGTATCGAAGCACGCATTGCGGACCTATCCCGACAGATAGCGCAATCCCCGGACGACGCGGTCTTGTATCTGCGGCGCGGCGAATACAGGCGCCTCGGTTCTTACTTCAACGCGGCATTGATCGACTTCGGGCGGGCGGCGGTACTGGCGCCGGACCTGGAGGGCCTCGCGCTTGCGCGCGGGCGGTCGTTGCTGGCGATCGGCCGGATCGACGCCGCGCTTGCGCAACTGGAACGCGCTTGCTGCGACGCTCCGGAAGATCCGACTGCCCGAGTGGAACTCGGCCGGGCGCTGCGCGCGGCGAGCCGTTACGAAGAATCGGCGGCTTGTTTTGCTGAGGCGTTGCGAATGCTGCCGACGCCTCGACCGGAGCACTTTATTGAGCACGCCGATGTGCTCGTGCTCGGGCCCGGCGGCGCCGCTGCGGCGATCGCGGCCTTGGACGCTGGAATCGGTCGCGTTGGGGCTGTGGTGTCACTGCAACTGCGCGCACTCGAACTGGAGGCCCAAACCGGCGAGTGTGACGCGGCGCTTCGCCGCGTGGATGCCCTGATCGCCTCTGCGCATCGAAAGGAAATGTGGCATCTGCGGCGCGGCGAGCTGCTTGAGCAGGCGAGCCGGCCGGTCGCCGCGCTTGAGGCCTATTGTGATTGCATTGACGCGATTGGCTTGCTGCGGGCCAGGCATCGCAACACGCCTGCTGTTGAGGCACTGGCCAAGGCGGCGGAAACCGCGATTCAACGACTACGCGACCAGGTCCAGCGGGCGGAAGGGACGAATCGATGAGACGGATTCTGGCGGGAGCGCTGTTTGCGGCGAGTATGGGCGGCGCTGCTTCTGCGCGGGCCGGGCAATTCGAGTTGGTCCAGCGCGGCGCCGAGTGGCGGTACCTCGACAATGGTTCCAATCAGGGAACGGCGTGGCGGGCTCCCACGTTCGATGACAGTTCGTGGGCGGGCGGCGCGGCGCAGCTTGGCTATGGAGATGGTGACGAAACGACGCAGGTCAGCTACGGGCCGAACTCCGGCAGCCGTTACATCACTACTTACTTTCGTCGGCACTTCGACGTTGTGAATGCGTCGCAGGTCGCGCGGGCGATGGTGCGCATCCTGCGTGACGACGGAGCCGTTGTATACCTGAATGGAGTCGAGGCGTTTCGCGACAACATGCCCGGGGGCACGATCGGTTACCTGACGACCGCCAACTCCGCGCTTGGCGGTTCAGATGAGGACCTGTTTGTACAGCACGTTATCGACCCGGGGCTGTTGCAAACTGGCGACAACGTGATTGCCGTTGAGATTCACCAGAGCGGCGGGACCAGTTCGGACATCAGCTTCGACCTGGAAGTCCTTGCGACGGATGGTCCGGCGATCGTCACGCGCGGCCCGTACATCCAGAGGACCTCTCCAACGGCGGCGACAATCCGTTGGCGGACCGATGTCGCAAGCGATAGCCGAGTTGAATTCGGCGTCGCGCCGGGGTCGCTTGGGCAGTCGGTTTCTGAAGCGACGTCGACGACCGAGCACGTGGTTTCCCTGGCCAACTTGACGCCGTCAACGCGCTACTATTACTCCGTGGGCACAAGCGCGGAGCCATTGATCACTAACGATGCACAGTTCTTTCTTACGCACCCGACCATCGGCGCCGATACACCCGTTCGCGTCTGGGCCATTGGTGACGCCGGGACGGCCGACCTGAGCGCGCAGCGCGTGCGCAATGGCTATCTGACTTTCGCGGCTGATGAGAGTCCTGACGTCTGGTTGCTGCTGGGTGATAACGCATACGACGCCGGAACGGACCCGGAGTATCAGTCGGCGGTGTTTGAGATGTATGCGGGCATCGCTCGCCAGACGGCGGCTTGGCCGACGCTCGGCAATCACGACGCCACTAGCGCGGTTTCATCTTCCGAATCCGGTGTTTACTACGACATCTTCACGCTGCCGCGCATGGCGGAGTCCGGCGGCCTCGCGTCAGGGACCGAGGCGTACTACTCGTTCGACTACGGAACTGTCCACTTCGTCTGTCTGGATTCTCAGGACTCATCGCGTTCGCCGGCCGGCGCCATGCTCACGTGGCTTGAGGCCGATCTGGCGGACACGACGGCGGATTGGATCATCGCGTATTGGCACCATCCGCCGTACACCGACGGTTCGCATGATTCCGATGACCCCGCCGACAGCGGGGGGCGAATGGGGGACATGCGCCAGAACGCGCTTCCAATCCTGGAAGCCGCGGGTGTTGATCTCGTTCTGACCGGGCATAGCCATTCCTATGAGCGATCCATGCTCCTTGATGGGCATTACGGCACGTCCAACACGCTTACGCCGGCAATGGTGGTGGATGACGGTGATGGTGATGAGACCGGGGATGGCGCTTATCGCAAGCCGACGCTCGGCTTGGGGGCGAACGAGGGCGCCGTGTACGTCGTAGCGGGC
>JAGQOO010000052.1:11113-16204 GCA_020427345.1 Phycisphaerales bacterium
CTTTGAACCATCCGGTGATGATCGTGTCATTGGATCGACTCGGATCGATGGTCGTTGACGTCGTCGGCAATCGGCTCGACGGTCGATTCATTGGTGTCGGCGGGGCGGTGGTTGATCATTTCACCGTGCTGAAGGGGTCACTCGCCGGCGATGTGAACGGCGACTGCATGGTGGACCTCGCCGATCTTGCCGGATTGTTGAGTCATTTCGGGCTGGGCCCGGACGCGCGGATCGACGATGGCGACCTTAACGGTGACGGGATGGTCGATCTGTCTGATCTCGCCGCGCTGCTCGCCGGCTTCGGCGGAGCGTGTCCATAGGCGCTGAGCGGCAGATCGACGGCGCTACTTCACCAACAGGAAGATCATCAGGATCGCAAACCAGATGAGCACGATGCTCAGGAACACGATCAGCCGGTTTCGCTGCCGCTGCTGATATGCGCCCCAGGCGGACTCATCAAAGCGCCAACGCCCATCCCGCTCTGCGACAAACACGCCTTCGGCCGCCATTCGGCGGAAAATCCAGTTTTGGCGAACGCCCAATTCGTTCAGGCTCTTGGCGGTAGACGGTCGCGTGGCGCCGTTTTCGATGAAGCGGCGGACCAGTTTCCGTTGATGCATGATGATCACTGCGGCGGCGCTCATGGCGTTCTCCCTACTCCGCTTTATCGCAAAATGCCCGTATCGGCGCCATTCCAATTCAAGCGCGGGATTATCGTGCCCAAGGTGAACAAGACGTGGGGCGCGTGGGCTACCCCTCGGCGAGGGGGAGCGCTTGCCGCTGCTTCGCTTGCGGGCATGAGGCTGCCCGCCTTTGCGTCGGGGTCCCCGTTTTTCTACAATCTCGCCCTAGGACGCCTGTTCCAGGCAGGCGTGGACGAGGCTGTCGCCGAGGGAGGCCCTATGGGCGCCACGCTGGCGGAAATCTGTCGGCGGCTTGAAACGTACGGGTTCAAGGCCACGCTGGAGGGGGACGGCGAACGGTCCATTTCAGGCGTGGCGACGCTGGAAGACGCCCGGGAAGGCCAGATTTCGTTTCTTTCAAACCCGAAGTATGAACGGCTCCTGATCGACACGCAGGCGTCGGCGGTTGTCGTTAATCGCGAAGCCAAAGCCCCGCCGAACCTCGACCTTATCCGCACTGACGAGCCCTATGCCGCCATTACGGCGTGCATTGTGGACCTGCACGGCCATCGGAAGCACCGCCCGGCGCCGTCGCAGCCGCAAAACCCGTTTGTACATCCGAGTGCGCGCGTCGGCGAAGCCGCGAATCTGTTTCCCGGCGCGTATGTCGACGAGGACGCCGTTATCGGGCGGAACTGCGTCATTTACCCCGGTTGCTACGTCGGGCCGCGATGTCGAATCGGCGACGACGTGACGCTGTTCGCGAACGTCGTCGTGTATGAAGATTGCATTCTCGGGGATCGGGTCACGATTCATGCCGGCACGGTTGTGGGAAATGACGGCCTCGGCTACGCGCCGATTGGCGGGCGATGGGTCAAGATTCCACAGATTGGCGCGGTCGAGATCGGCGCGGATGTGGAGATCGGCTCGAACTGTTCGATCGATCGCGCCACGCTCGGAAAGACCGTCATCGGCCGCGGGTCGAAGCTCAGCAACCTCATCGCGATCGGGCATGGGACGCGCATTGGCGAGGACTGCATGCTGGTGGCCCAGGTCGGGCTCGCGGGCAGCGTGAAAGTCGGCGATCACGTCACGCTGGCCGGGCAGGTCGGCGTCGTGGGCCATATCTCGATCGGCGACAACGCGACGATCGGCGCGAAAGCGGGCGTCACGAATAATGTTCCCGCCGGCGCGACGTACCTCGGCCAGCCGGCCGTGCCGATCACCGAGGCCAAGCGCCGCGTGTTGGCGGTCGCTCGCTTGCCGAAGATAATCGACTCCGTCCGTGAGTTGGAAAAGAAGCTGCGCAATCAGGACGCTGAGAAGTAGTAGGCTGCGTGGTTTTTTTGTGCGCGCCGCTTATTCCGTTTGCGGATTCAGTTGAACGACGAAGTTGCCCGCATCCTCGACTCGCAGCGCGCGAGTGTGCTCCACAGGCGATTCGCCCTTCGAAAACCACTTGATCGCCGTTTCTACATCCCCGAACGCCCGCATTCCCGCGATGCGCGCATCGGCGTCGCGCAGCCCCGCGCCCGCCACCGCGATGCGTAGTCCGCGCCGAACGGGATCCGTCAGATGGCGCAGCCGCAGCGCTTTGTGATCGCCAAGTTGATAGCCCGCGCGCGCGATGTGCTCAGCAACCGCGGCATGCGTCGCCGCGGCGCGCAGAAGTTGGAAGAACCGATCCGGCCCGACGCCTTTCGGGCACGCCGCTTCAAGCAGAATCCCGCCGCCATCGCGGACTGCGCCGGCATTGTTCTGAAGGGCCTTGTCAGCCTGATACAGCGAATCGCCGAGCGGCGCCGGCACGCGCAGCCACATCAATTCGACAGGCTCCGCAACTGTCGCGCTGTATGTGGCGGCGACGCGCGGCCCAAGGGCTTCGAGCGTTCCCATCGCGTCCCCCAGGGCCGCGTCAGTAATGGCAGCGCCGGTCTGGACGAGGTTCAACGCCAGAACGTTCACACCGGCCGCTCGCATCGCGCGATAATGCGACATGATTCCGTCGTGCACCGGATTGCCCGCGAGCGCGAATGGCGCAGCTTCCCCGGTCATCGCCAGCTCATGATTGCGGGCGATGTCGTCGCGGCTTATTACGCCGATCGTGGCGGTCTTGTGCGCGCCGGTCAGCCCGGCGAAGTAGTGCGGCTCAACACTGCCGATCGCCAGCGCCGCGCACGGCGGCACGAGCCGACAATTGAAGTACGCATCGCCGATTCGAACATGCGACGCGGCGTCGTCGGCGGAATGAACCGTGATATCGTCAATCGGAAACGCCGCCTCGGCGAAGATCGCACGGGCGCGTCCGCGCTCGGCGTCCGTCGGCGCGTGCGAGCCGGTGGCGACAAGCGCGGAGATTCGCGTAGTTTCAAGCGTTTCTGACAGAACGGGCCACAGTTCCCGCAGCGCCGCCGCTGTGTTCGTCGCGCGGTGGGAGTCATTGATCACAAGCACCAAACTGGGGGCGCGATTGCCGCTCGTCGCGCGGGCTGCGCCATCGATCCACTCGCGGAAACTCGGCCGCCCGGCGCGAATCGCTTCGCGGAGCACCGCCCCGGAATCCTGATCGGATGGTGGCGGCGGCGGTCCGAGCACGCGCCAATTGACGCCGAACTGTCGGTCCGTTGTGTCCATTCGGGCATTCTATTGCCGATCGCTTGTGCCGCGGTGGGGCTAGCGGTAGGCTCGAAGAATGGCGTTGAGCGAGCCCGCGTTTCGACACATCCACACCGGCGTTCGGGCGGACATCGGCGACAACAGGCTTCGGGAACAGGAATCATACGTGCGAGTCGAAGCAAGTGGCGTGATGCAGGATGAGCCGGAACGTCTAATCGGGTTGGACCTGGTTCGCGCGTGTGAGGCCGCCGCGCTCAATGCGCTAGGCTGGATCGGCAAGGGCGACAAGGACGCCGCCGACGCCGCCGCCACCGACGCGATTCGCGGCATGTTGAACCTGATCGACATGTGCGGCACTTGCACGATCGGCGAGGGCATCAAGGACCAGGCGCCAGGGATTTTTGTCGGCGAAAAGCTCGGCACCTGGAAGAACGAAGCGCCAACGGTCAGCATTGCGCTCGATCCGATCGACGGGACGACTCTGACCGCGAAGGGGCTTCCCGGCGCCATTTCGGTTATGGCCGCGGCCAGCACGCCTTGCGCAGACGAAAACGCGCTCGCCGCCGTCCCGTCGTACTACATGGACAAAATCGCCTTCGGCCCGAAGGTGAAAGAGGGCGAAGGCACGATCCGCTTCGACGCGCCGATCGAGCAGAACCTCGAAGTCATCGCATTGAAACTCGGCAAGCGCGTCCGCGATTTGGTTGTGTGCCTGCTCGATCGCCCGCGCCACGCCGATCGTATCGCCGCGATTCGCCGTACCGGCGCCGCGATTCGCCTGATCGGCGACGGTGATGTCGCGGGAGCGATTGCCCCGAGCATGCCGGACAGCGGTGTCGACGTCTTTCTCGGCATTGGCGGCTCGCCGGAGGCCGTTCTGGCTGCCGCCGCGATCAAGTGCCTTGGCGGCGAGATATATGCCCGCATGTGGCCGCGCGACGAGAAGGAGCTCGGCGAGTTGCGCACTGATCACGGCATGACCGACGACGACTTTCAGCGGATTTACACATCCGAAGAGATGGCTCGCGGCGACGGCATCGTTTTCGCGGCGACCGGCATCACGGACAGCGCGATGCTGCGCGGCGTCGTCGTCAACGGCGCGATCGCGCGGACGCAGTCGATCGTCATGCGGTCGCGCTCGCGGACGGTGCGCTACATCACGGCCTATCACGATCTGCGGCTCAAGACGATTCGTCTGCACAGCCTGGCCGGCGAACAGCGGCTGTAATCGGACATGCGCGCGGTTACGCAGCGTGTGTCGCGGGCCGCGGTGCGCGTGGATGGCGATGTTGTTGGGGCGATCAATGCCGGCTTGCTGGTCTACGCGGCCGCGATTCCGGATGACACGATCGCCGACGCTGATTTCATTGCGGACAAGATCGCCAATCTGCGCATTTTTAAAGACGACGCCGGAAAGATGAACCGGTCGGTTCTGGACGCCGGCGGGGGTGTTTTGGTTGTGAGCGCGTTTACCGTCGCGGCCGACGCGCGGCGTGGCCGGCGCCCGTCATTCGATTCATCGGCATCGGGCGATGTGGCGCGGCCGTTGATTGACGCCCTGATTGATCGTCTTCGCGAGTTAGGGGCGCCCGTCGAAACCGGACGATTCGCGGCCGAGATGTTTGTTGAATCAGTAAACGACGGGCCGATCTGCGTGTTACTGGATTCCAGACGCGTGTTCTAACTGCGGCGTCAGTCCGACTCTGCCGCGTCGAGCAACATCGGCTCATCTCGATCCGCCGCCCGCGCATCGATGATTTGTCGCGCCTGCCACTTGCGGCGATAAATCAGCCACAAGTTCCGCAGATAGATCCCCATTCCCAGCGATTGGCCCAGCAGAATGACCGGGTCT
>JAGQOO010000053.1 GCA_020427345.1 Phycisphaerales bacterium
TGAAGGGCGTAGTGGACGGGCCGGACACGGCCGTGAACGGATAAACGTTGAAATGAGTGACCCACGCGAACAACTGGATCGCCTGATCTCGCGCTACCTCGATGACGAGGCGAGCGCTGAGGATCGGCGCCAATTGAACCGCCTGGCTCGAAGTGACGCCGATGTAGACGCGCTGCTCGACAGTGAAATCGAACTCGATCGCGAGTTCGGCTACGCGATGCGGCGGACGATGGGCAAGTCATTGGCGCGGCGTCGTTCGATGCGACGCTTTGCCGAACCGACCCGACTGGCCGTGCTCGCGGTTGCCGCGGCCATCGCCGCCGGCGCGTGGATCGCGCCTGAATTGAAATCGACGCCCCCGCGCGGCGAAAAGCCGGTAGCCGCGCGCGTGATGGACTTTTCGCAGGCCCCGCGCGACGTGGCGGACGCGTTTGTTGATCTTCCGCCGCGCTATATTCGGCCGGATGTTCGCCTCGACGTTCGTCCTGATCATAGGGAATGGCTGGTGCTGCCCGCGCGTGACGGGGCGGAGTTCCTGGTGATTCAGGTTGATCGCGTGCGTACGCGAGTGGTGCGACTCGGCCGGGATTTCTAACAGCGAAACAGTCGGTTCTCGCCGGCGACGCATTTCCAAATTTCGCGCGGCGACCTGAACCGAACGTACATGCAGGAGTAAACGGACTATGTTGTGCACTTTGACGTTGACGATTGGTCTGATGATGCTCGGCAATCTGGACGGCGCCGTGCCGGACGCCCGGCAAGCGCTTAAGGACCAGCGCGCCCAGCGGATGATCGTTCTCGATACGCGGAACATTGGCGCGCCGAAGGTCGTCGGGCAGCCGGCGGAAGTCTGGATCGGCGTTCGCCTGACCCCGATACCCGACGCGCTCGCCGCTCACATCGGCGCCGACGGCCTGATGGTGTCGAATGTCGCTGAGAACAGTCCGGCCGACAATGGCGGGCTGCGTCAGTTTGACGTCATCACCGAGATGAACGGCGCACCGATCAAAACGATGGATGACGTCGTCGCGCTGCTGCGAGCTGCCAAGCCGGGCGACAAGGTTGAGCTAAAGTTGGTGCGCGAAAGCAAGAAGCGCACGCGCAAGTTGACGCTAACGGCTCGCCCGGATCAGGTCGAAGGCTGGAAACACGAAGAGCCGGAGATGGTAATTGACGGCCTCGGCCCGCAGGATCGGCTGCGCGGCGGCCTGCTGCAACTCGACCCGCGCGGCCAGATGCGCATGACGCCGCTCGGCGTGCTGGATGATCCGCGCTTCGCGCCGGACGACCTGATGGGACCGCAGTGGCGCAAAATGCTGGAGGACATGGACGCGATCTGGAAAAATCCGCCGGTGATGGATCGGTTTGGGATCATGGGCCAACCGGGCCTGTTCACGCTCGACGACAACTCCAGCCTGAACATCATGCGGAACAACAACGGTCAGCGCCTGGAGATCTCGCGTGAGCCCGGCGGGCCGATCGTCGTGAAGCGCCACGACGCGAACAGCGACAGCGAAGTCGAGTATTCCGATCTCGACCAGTTGAAGCAGGAAGACCCCGACGCGTACGAAGCGCTGAACGGCATGTACGGCACACGTACACCGCAAATCCTGATCAACCCGCCGCAGAACCGCCAGCAACTGGACGATTTGCGCGAGAAGTTCATGGATGAGTTCAAGGAGTATGAGCGCCAGCTGGACGACTTGAAGTCCAAGAGCCAGCAGCGCGAGAAGGATGAACGCAGCGCCGCGCCCGACCGCCGCATGGCGCTCGCGGCCTAGTCAACGACGACGGGAGCCGCGCCTGACTGGTTCTTTGCGGACTCAGTCCGCAGCGTGCCGATCAGGTCGTTCACACACTTGACGCCAAAGTGATCCAGCCAGGCCGGCAACTCGCGGGCGATGCGGATCGGCGTAGTCGGGTCGACGAACAAAGCGGTTCCGACCGCCACCGCCGTCGCTCCTGCCAGCAGGAACTCCACAGCGTCCTCGGTCGACTGAACGCCGCCCATGCCGATAATTGGCACGCCGGCGTCGCGGGCGATCTCGCGATAGACGCGATGCACCGCCAACAGGGCCAGCGGCTTGATCGCCGGTCCGCTCAGGCCGCCGGTAACGTTGCCGAGCGCGGCCCGGCGGTGTTTTGCGCGGATCACCAGACCGACGTAGGTGTTGATCAGGCTGAGCGCCTGAGCGCCGCCTTCGATTGCGGCGCCGGCCAGCGCGACAATATCCGTCACGTTCGGCGACAACTTCACGATCAGGAGTTTGTCGCCGAGCGCATCGCGCGCGGCGCGGGTGACCTGGCGCAACAAACCCGGATCAGTGCCGAACATCAACCCCTTGGCGACATTCGGGCATGAAACGTTCAGCTCGATGCCGGCAATGCCATCGACATCGGCTAAAGCTCTGCATACGACGACATAGTCTTCGATGGTGTAGCCGGCGACGTTGATGAACACCGGGCAGCGCATCGTCTGGATGAACGGGAGTTTCTCCGTCAGGAAGCGCTCGATGCCGACGTTGGCGAGGCCGATCGCGTTCAGCAGGCCGCCGGGCGTCTCGGCGATGCGGTCAGGGAAATTGCCGGGGCGCTCGTGGCGGGTCACGCTTTTCGTGGTGAAGCCGCCGAGCGTCGCATAATCGATGGCATCGGCGTATTCCGGGCCATAGCCGCACGTGCCCGAGGCCGTGAGCAGCGGGTTTCGCAAAGCGACGCCGGCGAGATTGACGGCGAGGCGCGGATCAGTTGGATCGGGGTGATTAGACATCCGGTCAGGATCATATCCGATCGCGGGCGCGGCCGAAGTGACTGTTGGCGTACTACAACTCCCGCGCGTCGGCGGAATCCGCTATGATCCGACAAGATCGAAGCGCCCGTAGCTCAATTGGATAGAGTGGCAGACTTCGAATCTGAAGGTTGGAGGTTCGAGTCCTCCCGGGCGCGTTTGCCCGCGAGCCAAGATGGCTTGCGGGTTTTTTCTTGCACTGATGGCGCGACGGACGGCATCCATCACCGCGACGGGTTTCCTTTTTTCCCGGAATGCGGGAGTATTCCGGCCGTGCAGCCAGGAGATCGACTGAATGGAATCGCTCGGAACGACGTTTGAGTTTGGCGCCGGCGGCCGCAAAGGGCCGGAGGCGATCATTGTCCCGCTGGTGACGACCCCAAAGCCGCCCCTATCGACGATCAGCGCCGTCGATGAGTTGTGCGGCGGCGCCGTCGCCGAGTTGTTCGCGGCCGGCGCCGCGCCGACGGATGCGGGAAGCGTTGCGCACGTCGTTCGATCGGGGCCGATCAAACGGATCGTCGTGATCAGCCTGGGAGCAGCCGAGAAAGTCGACGCGAAAGCCGTTCGGTCGGCTGCGACGACGGCGGCCCAATGGATCGTGGATCAGAAACTCAGCGCGGCGCGGCTGTGGATCGACGGGCTGGCGTCGCTCGAACTCGACAACGCTGTCGGCGCGTGGGCGCTCGGAATGATGCTTGCCGGCTTCCGCTACGAGACGTATCGCAAGGTCGACAAACCCGCTCCGGCGAAGGTGCGCATCTCCGTCGAATCGGCGAACACCGCCCAGGCGACGCGGGCGATCAACCTGATGAAGGCGGAAGCGCCGCTGGCGGAGAGTGTAAACTACGCGCGCGGGTTGGCGCATCGACCCGCCAACGAACTCAACCCCCAAACGCTGGCCGCCGAAGCGCGGCGACTTGCGAAGGAAGACGCGAAGATCAAGACGACGGTGCTGGACGCCGCGCAGCTCAAGAAGCTGAAGATGAACGGGCTGCTGGCGGTCGGGCAGGGCGCGACGCACAAGGCGTGCCTGATTCGCATGGAGTATCGCGGCGCCCCGAAGTCCAAGCGCGTCACCGCGATCATCGGCAAAGCCATCACGTTCGACACGGGCGGCTACTCGATCAAGCAGACCAGCGGCATGTGGGATATGAAGTTCGACAAGTGCGGCGGCATGACGGTGTTCGGCGTCATGCGCGCCGTCGCACGGCTGAAGCTGCCCGTCAACGTCATCGGCCTGGTGCCGAGCGCGGAAAACATGATCTCGGCGGAGGCGTATCGTCCGGGCGACATCATCCAGATGATGAATGGCAAGTCGGTCGAGATCATCAGCGCTGACGCCGAGGGCCGCATGATTCTCGCCGATACGCTTACTTACGCGGAACAACAATGCAAGCCGACCGAGATGATCGATCTGGCGACGCTGACCGGCGGCGTGCGGATCGCGCTCGGCGTGTACGCGGCCGCCGTGCTGGGCGATAACGACGACTTGTGCGAGGAGCTGGTCGAGTGCGGTCGGCGAACCGGCGAGCGATTGTGGCGCCTGCCGGTGTGGGATGACTACTTTGATCTGATCAAGGGCAACGACTCGGACATGCGCAACAGTTCGCTGGTGCGCGACGCGCACTGCGTTGTCGGCGGCATTTTCCTGAAGCAGTTCGTTACGGGCTCGACGCCGTGGGCGCACCTCGACATCGCCGGCGTGGCGACGGATGACAAGAAGCGCCAGGCGACTGGATTCGGCGTTCGGCTACTCGTTGACTATCTGCGACGGCGAAAGGCGTAGCGCGGATGGCGTATACCGCTGGACGAGTCCACCCGATTCTCGCGCCGATCGCCGCGCTCGGCGGATCGGTGACGCGTGGGCTGTCCACGTTTGGCGACTTCTGGGTCTTCAGCGCTCAGACCGCCATGTACTCGCCGCTGGAACTGGGCTCGCCCAGATCGTGGCGTCGCATGCTGCAGCAGGCGTATGCGATCGGCACGCGTTCCGCGCCGGTGCTGATGTTGACCGGCGCGTTCGTCGGCATGGTGCTGGTCGTGCAGGGTTGGGAGCAGTTTTCCACCGCGGGCTTTGCGGACCGGCTCGGCGCGGTTGTGAACATGTCGGTTGCGGCGGAACTCGGGCCGGTGCTGGCGGGCGTCATGCTGGCGGGTCGCGTCGGCGGCGCGCTGACGGCGGAACTCGGCACAATGAATGTGACCGAGCAGATTCTGGCGTTGCGCACGATGGGGGCGGAGCCGATTCGCTTCCTCGCGACACCACGTTTTCTGGCTTGTTTGTTGCTGGCCCCGATACTGACTTTGTATGCGGACCTGATGGGTACCATCGGGTCGTGGATCATCTATGCATTTGTCTATGGCGGCGATTCGGAGCCGTACTGGTTCTTCACGCGAACAACCGTCGAGATGTGGGATGTCGGCGTCGGGATGACCAAGTCGATGTTCTTCGGCGGCGCGATCGGACTGATCAGCTGCCACATGGGCTTTCACACAACCGGCGGCGCGCAGGGCGTCGGGGAAGCCTGCACGCGATCTTTTGTCATCAGCTTCATCGCGATTCTCGCGCTCGATCTCGTGCTCAACCTCGTGAACAACGGCGTGTACAAAATGCTGTTCGGAAATCGCTCGTTGTTTTGACACCCGGCGGAATATGAACGACGCGACGCGCAATTCCTCTCTGGCTGTGCCCGATGTGACGGGCGCCGAGCGCGCTGCGGACGGCGCCAACGCCGGCCCAATCATTCAATTCAAGGATGTGCACAAGGCGTTTGGACCGAAAGTGGTACTCGCAGGCGTGACGGCGGATATTCAGCGCCGCAAGAATACGGTGATCATCGGAAAGTCGGGAACGGGCAAGAGCGTGCTGCTTAAGCACATTGTCGGCCTGCTACAGCCGGACGCCGGCGAAGTGTGGTTCGACGGGCAACGCGTCGACACGCTGTCTGAGCGTTCCCTGACGCCGATCCGCCGGCGCGTGAGCTTCGTGTTCCAACTCAACGCGCTGTTTGATTCGATGAGCGTCGGTGAGAACATCGCGTTTCCGATGGCCCAGAACCCGCGCGGACGGCGCGCCGGGCGCAAGCGCATCAACGAGATGGTGAGTGAGTGCCTTGGGCTGGTCGGTCTTGCAGGGTATGAATCAAAGAACCCTGCGGAACTCTCGGGCGGCGAAAAGAAGCGCGTGGCGTTGGCCCGCGCGATCGCCATGGACCCCCCGCCGGATGTCATTCTTTACGATGAGCCGACCACCGGGCTCGACCCGCAACGCTCGGACTCGATCAACAAGCTGATCCGGCGTTTGCAGGACACGACACATGCGACCGGCATCATCGTGACGCATGACATGCGCAGCGCGGCGGAAGTCGGCGATCGCATTCTGATGCTGAATGAAGGCCGGATTGTCGCCGATGGCACGCCGGACGAGATCATGAATAGTTCGGATGATCGCGTGCGGCGATTTGTGCAGGGTGAGGCAGACCCGGACGAGACGCCGGGCTAGCGTCAGGTCGCGCGCAAGGGGGCAGTGATCAGACGGCAGTTCCCGGAACAGACCTTTGACGAAGGGCGCATTCGCATTCGCGTGTTGAATCGCGAAGAAGTTGAGCACGTCTGGAGCATCGACCGCACCGAGACGATTCGGCAGATCTACCGCTTGCGCGATGGCCGACTATGTCTTGAGGACGCACTGTTCGAGATGACGGATTGGCCTGCCGGCGAGCCGGAGGCCGAGGGGGCGCGCCTGCTGGACGCGTTTGACCACGGCGGGGTGTTCTTTGGCGCTTTCGAAGAGGACGTATTGGTCGGCGTCGCGGGTCTGGACTGTCGGCCCATGGGCCCATCGCGCGACCAGCTGCAACTCAAGTTCCTGCATGTCAGTCACGGAATGCGCGGGCGCGGGCTTGGGCGGCGGCTGTTCGAGATATCGGTGGATCATGCGCGAGCCCTTGGCGCGAGGTCGCTGTATATCTCCGCTACGTCGTCGCGGCGGACCGTGGATTTCTACATGCGACTTGGCGCTATGCTCGCGGAAACGCCGGACCCGACGCTGCTTGAATTGGAGCCGGAGGATATCCACCTTGAGTACAGGATTCCGGGGCCGGAGTGACGAAGTGAGGCGCGACGGCGCGCGTTTTTGGGATTTTTGTTGACTTTCGGTTTTTCGACGGCATAATCCCCGGTTCGCTGAATCTCAGGAGATATGCTGTGTTTGCGCCTCTCCATCTCAGTTCTCGCTACGCCACGCTGCTGGCCGGAGCAATGCCGCGCAACCTGCGCGGATGCGCGGCCGACTAAACCCTTTCCTTTAGTCGCAAGAGTATTGAGTGATCCGCGAACCGCTGTGCGCTTTGCGCACAGGCGACGGCGACGCTGTCGCCACAAACCACGCTCGCACGAAAGAGAGCGGAATGTCATGAGCGAAAAGACCAAAACCAGCAAGCGGCTGATGTCGCGCGAAATCGCGCCCGAGGACATCCGGGCCGGGCACTATGTGGCGCCGCTGTACATGAACCTCGAGGTGCTGTCGGAATCGGCACTGTCGGATTCGAGTTGGCGCGCGCCGCGGCCCGCGATGGTGCGAATCCTGCCGTGGATCGGCCACCCTGTCCGCGCGCTCGACGTGTGCCTGCCGTTCGTGCTCGTGCGCGACACCGACGGCGATCTGGAAACGATCGACACGCGGCGGTGGCGCCTGGCGCGCGTGAGCCAGCGCTTCGGCAAGACCGTGTTCGAGCGGGTCAAGGCGAAGAAGCGGCGCGATAAGAAGCGCGAAAGCGATGATGACTGATCGCGCGCGGCCTAATCGTGAGCGGGGATCGGCCGTGGCCGATCCCCGTTGTCCGCCGAACAAGCCCCTGCGCCACGCTGAAGCGACGGTGCGTTCCTCGTTAGAGGCGCTACCCCTTGGCGGCGCGGGCGATCGCATCGAGTTTTTCCGTTACTTCGTCAGCAATGCTCTCGCCGGGAACAAGGCGAGCCAGCTCGTGATAGTCTCGCTTTTGTAGCAAGTTCGGAAACGATAACTTTTCAAAGAAGTCCCGGAACAGTGGATCGAGGAAGTCGTCAGTTGCTTTTGTTGTGTGCCACCACGCGTTGTCTCGGTCGCGCAATGCGATGGGGGGCACGCGGTCAGTGATTAGTGCTCGCATAATACGGATCCGTCGCTCCGATTCGGAGTGCTCGAACAGATTGTCGGCCGAGTCGTGTTTGGCGTAGGCTTCCAGGACCTCGGGCGCACACAGATAGTTTTCGATTTCTCTTCGCCGCCACATGAAACCTCCGGCGCCGAGGTCGGGCGGCAAATCGCGCTCCAGTCGATCGAATATGGCGATTCCCCGCAGGTCCGCGATGGCCTCTCGCAAACCAAAGTAATGCGTCCGGACTTCACCCGGCTGGTTACCCACATAGTGCACAAACGGTCGATCCAGTGCCGCTTGCGCCTCGTGGCCCAGCGATGCGGCGAATGCTCTCAGGATCGCCAAGTCCGTCGGCCCCTCCAGGTAGAGCACCCACCCCGTCTGCTCCGCCTGGTAGTATTGATCCCATCCGATCTGCTTGAGCGACTTCAGCACCTGCGACCCGCGATCGTCGATTCGATGTGGGCGCCCAACAAAAGCAATAACGATGTCACGGTCAGCCGCCTCGTTGAGGATCACCTCCGAATGGCTTGCCGCAACGATCTGCGAGCCCTGTTCGCGCGCGACAGTCGTCAGGAGTTCGTAGGTCTGTCGCTGCCGTAATATCTCCAGGTGGGCGTCGGGCTCATCAAGCAGCAAGACCGTACCGGGGTTTGCGTACAGGTGCGCCAGCAGGAGCAGAGTTTGCTGGAGGCCTCTTCCTGAGCAGGACAGGTCGAGCAGTGTGCCATTCTCCCTATACTCCATCGTGATTTCCCCCCGCTCGCTAATGTGGCGAGCGGGAAGCAGTTCGACTCCGAACAACCGCATAATGTGGTCGGCGAGTGTTTGCCACTTTCCGTCGTTGTTTTCGAATATCTGGTAACAGAGGTTGCGTAGCACCTGCGCAGTCTGCCCCTCGCCAAGTAACACACTGATTCTGCCCGGTTCCCACTTTGGTTCCGTGGCGCTCAACCCTGACATTGGCGGCAGATAGGCGACATCGACGCCGCCTGCCTCGTCCGGCACCTCGTGCCTGTTGTTTCCCTCGGGATCAAGTCGAAGGGGGCGACAGTACAGCGATTCGTCGTTCGCATAGTCGAATTCGAGCCCACACTTCCACAGCCGGTCGTTGGTAATCCCGCAGACAGTTATGTCGATGCGGATGTTCTGGGTTTTGGGCGCGTTCTTCCCCCCCTTTGAGACCTGCTCAACACTCCGAACGTGGAGGTCCCTCCACAAGAGGTTGGCGTTCGGGACCGGGATGGTTATCAAATCCCGACGATTAATCGTTACGCCCGGTCGTTTGGTCGGCGACTTCCCGCCCTTGCGTCTTTCATTCCATCGGCGAACGCCGATGTCCCACAGCGCCAGGGCTTGTAGCGCGGTTGTTTTTCCAGAGTTGTTTGGACCGATCAGGACAACCGTGTCGCCCAACTCCAGCGTGACGTCGTGGAGTTTCTTGAAGTTCCTGATTTGAATGCTGGTTAGCATGCCCTAGAGTGTCGCGGCCAATGCGTGAGGTTGCAAGGATCACGTCCCGATCCGCCGCCTATGCTGCCGCGCCTGCGAAATGCAACTTGGGCCGTGCGCAGTGTTTCAGCAAGGGCTGGCTAGTCCGGCCCACGGTCTCGCGTGGCGCTCGCGCCACACTCGGGGCATCGATCCGGCGATCCGCGCAGGTCGTAGCCGCACTGGCGGCAAAGACCGTACTTGCGACCGACAAAATCGTGGAACTCCTGAATCAGGCTGCCGCCGTGGTAGAACGGGATTAACAACCCCACCAACAACAGGAATGCGCCGGCGCCTCAGCAAAGGATGGCGTCGTTGTGCCAGTAGTACATGCCGCCCGATCCGTGAACCCTGCCGATGAGCTGCCGCGCGGCAAGGGCAACGTCGGGATCGATGAATACGGTCGGGTTTGCCGGGTCGGGGCGGCGCTGATGCGCGACGAGGTCGTTCTCGACGTGCTGCGCGGCGATGTTCAGCACGTTCTCTGTAACGACCGTCCGGGTCATCGCGTATGTGAATGTCGCCACGCCGGCGATGACGAACACAACCGACAATGCGTATTTCGTCGGCGTGATGTTGGGAGCGCGGGCGCTCATGCGACACTCCTGGGGCGCCTGTTATGACTCCGCGCCTGTGAAGGAGTTTATCCCCGCCCGCGCGCTCGCGCTTCCAGCCGGTCCATCTGCGACTTCAGCGCCCGCGCCTGCGGCGAGTGCGGATATGTCGATATCAACTCGCGGGCCACGCGCAGCGCTTCGGCGTATTGCCCCTTCGAGATCATTTCGCGAATGCGGGCTTCCATGTCCTGGCGTCGACGCGTCGCCGCGTTTTCCTGCAATGTCGGCAACTGTAGACGCAGCCCTTCGGCGTCCGGCGTGCGCGGATAGCGGTTGATGATGTCCTCGGCCAGCCGCAATGCCGCCGGCCAGTCGCGCTTGTGGACGGCTTCCTGCGCCTGCGCCATCAGGCGCGAACGCTGCTCGAGTGCAAGCTTTTCGCGGGCGTCGTTCACGCGCTGGGCCAGCGCCCGGGCTTTCTGCGAATCCGGGTGACGGTCGAGCAGTTCACGCACGACCTCGCCGGCGCGATCCCACGCGCCGAGCGACGACAAGTCCTCGACCTGCCGGGTCGCGCTTTGAATGTCCTGCGCCTCGACCTGCAATCGCGCGGTCTCGACCTGCTTGGCCATGTCGTCCCACGCGTCGACATTCGGGAAACGCAGCCGAGCTTCTTCGATCCGCATGCGCGCCGTCGCCCAACTGTGCTCGCGGATCAGACGCGGCACATCGCGCCGCAGTGACAGCGCCACTTCGCGCCCGTGCGCTTCGAGCCGCGCCCGCCGCTGATCGTCATTCAGCAGGGAGATATCGCGGAGTTCGCGAATCAACTCCGTCATTTCGCCGATCGGGGCGGCGGATCCGCCGGAAGCGGTTCCGGCTTCCATCTCACCGCCAAAGCCGGCCGTACGGCTCGCGCCGAGCAGGTTATGGGCGGCGTCGAGGCGGACGGCGACCAGCCGAATGCCCCACAACAGCACAGCTCCGCCAAAACACGCCAGAAAAATCGCGAGCGAGCCGAAAAACGCCGGCCACGCGAACGCGTCCGCCGAGCGGGCGGCGTCGGCATAGTTCACGCCGGCGTAAATGCCGCCAATGAGGACCAGCAGCCAGCCGGCAGCCAGCAGCAACACCTCCACAAGGTAGCCGGGCCGCAGACTCGGGCCGGACAGATTGAGGTCGTCGGATTCCGGGTAGCTCGCCATCGAATTCTCGCCTTCCGTGCGATTCACGCCAATCTCCCTATCGGCACGGCGCAAACTTGGCCTGTCGGAATCTTAAGCGCTCCCCGGAGTGTCCGCGACGGTCCGGGACTTGCGTTTTCGGGGCAGCATGCGTTGGACGGTGCGGACGTATTTCTTCCCTTCGTCGGTCACGTGGTTGCGGGCGACGAAGGCTCTGTCGTTGGCGAGCTTCGGCAACGTGCCGTCCCGCAACAGGGTTTCGACCTGCGCGACGGTGTATTCCGTGCCAGTCCGGTGGCTGAGCGAACCGGCGACGACATCCATCGCGACGCGATTCGCCAGCAGGTTGTCCCGCGTGACGTTCGTCTCTCGGTAGATCTGATACAGGATTTCGCGGTGCATCGCCGGCGGGTGGGCGGGGTCGACCTCGGGCAGGTTGATCTCCTGCCGCGCGGCTTTGACGCGCTGCTCGACGCGTTTGACATAGTTCGCGGACATGTCGATGCCGATGTACCGCCGGCCGAGCTTCTTGGCGACGACGGCGGTGGTGCCGCTGCCGACAAACGGGTCGAGCACGATCTCATCGGGGTTGCTGCACGCGAGGATGATGCGCGTCAGCAGCGCTTCCGGCAGTTGGCAGCCGTGATAGCCCTCGCGCTCCTTGAATGTGCCGCACAGGCGCGGAACGTCGTTCCAAACGTCATCCGGCAGGCGGCCGTCCTTGTTCGCGCGGAGGTCCTGATACTCAGTGTGGCGTGCGCTCGGGAAGCGCAGGCGCAAGTCGCGGAACGTGAAGTCCTTGTCGCTGCGCGTGAAATACAGCAAATGCGTATGCGCGCGGCTGAACTTCCGCTTCATGTGTTGGCCGAAGCTGTAGTGCCAGATCACCCAGTTGCGCAGATGAAAGCCGACATCGCGCTTCGCCGCGACGCATAGCTCGGCCGCGAATTCGTCGCCGATCGCCAGCCAAAAGGCGCCCTTCGGCGTCAGCAGGCGGTGAATCGCGCGCATCCACTCGGTACACCAGGCGACGTAGTCGTCGTCGGTGCGGTCGTCGCGGTATTTGTCGTAGACATAGCCGATGTTGTACGGCGGGTCCGCGAAGACGAGATCGATCGAACCCGGCTTGGATTCGTTCATGGTCTTCAGGCAGTCGCCACGAATGATGGTGTTGGGCGTCATCGCCGCTCCGCGCGTGTTACATTTCGGAAAAGCCGGATTCTACGGGATTTGGCGCTTGGCGCAAGGCCGCGGCGGCGTCGACAGGGACAGGTCGGATTGATAGGGTACCTGCGCGCTTTGCTGCGGTTCATGGCAGGCCAGAAGCCTGCCCCACCCGGCAGCGGCAATAACGCCCTTCTCGCTGACAAGGCGATCGCATGAGTCAACACGAGTCCGGTGTGCGCGAAGGCGCGGTCGACGCGTCGTTTCAGGACGAGGCGCTGCGCGAACTCGGCGGCGGACCGGGGCAATCACTGCGTTTCCGCCATCCGCCAGGGCTGTATCTGCTGTTCGCGACCGAAATGTGGGAGCGATTCAGCTATTACGGCATGCGGGCGTTCCTGATCTATTTTATGACGTTCTCTATCGCCAGCGGCGGCCTTGGCTGGACCGAGAAAACAGCCGGGACGGCGTACGGCTGGTACACGGGGCTTGTCTATCTCGCGCCGGTGCTTGGTGGATACATCGCGGACAAGTTCATTGGCACGCATTGGTCGATGCTGATCGGCGGGCTGATCATCTCCGCCGGTCACTTCGTGCTGGCGTTTGCCGATTACCAGAACCTGTGGGCGTTTCTCGGCGGACTGTCGCTCGTCATCATCGGTACCGGCTTCTTCAAGCCGTGCGTGTCAGTGATGGTGGGGCAGTTGTACCCGCGCGAAGATCCGCGCCGCGACGCCGCCTACACGATCTTCTACATGGGCATCAATGTCGGCGCCTTCCTCGGCCCGATCATCTGCGGCGGGTTGCGGATGGGGATGAAGGAAGGCGAGGTGTTCGGCTGGCACTGGGCCTTCGGCGCGGCTGGCGTGGGCATGGTACTGGGGCTGATCGCCTACCTCATCGGGCGGCCGTTTGTGCTGCAGGGGATCGGCGCGGCGCCGCTGGGCGATGAGCGCGGCGACCCGCGCTCGCTGGTACTCGGCGGCGTGGCCACGCTCGTGCTGGCGGGCATCGGCACCGCGCTCTATCTGACGAACAACCATCAGTGGGCCGTGACAGCGTGGGACTGGCTGTGGTCGGGTGAGAATGGCGCCCAATACGTCGCCGCCGGCATCGCGCTGGTGGCGCTGCTTGCGATAGTGCGGTTCATCTTCGCGCAGAAGCGCGATGATCGCGGGCCGGTTGCCGCGATTTTCATCATGTCGTTCTTCGTCATCTTCTTCTGGATGGCGTTTGAGCAGGCGGGGTCGTCTCTGAATCTGTTCGCGAAGGCGCGCACCGATCGCGGGCTCAGCCCGGAGACCGCTTCGCTGATTTATCGCGTCCTGACTGAAAAGGGCTATCCGATTCCGTGGTGGGTTGGCGCGGTAATCGGCGCCGGATTGATCGGCGTCTGGCTGGCGCTGCGCGAAAAACTCCATCACGCGGCGACGTTCCCGCGCCTGGCAATGAACATCCTCGGTCTGGCGATCGGGCCGACGCTGCTGATTGCCAGCGCGCTGAAGCCCGGCGGGGCGTTGCGCAACTTCCTGATTCCTGATGACGAGCAGGCGTTTCTGACCTCGGGCGAGTATCCGCCGGACTGGTTCCAATCCGCCAACTCGTTTTTCATTTTGTGTTTGGCGCCGTTGTTCGCGGCGTTGTGGCTTCGCCTCGGGCGCAAGGGCAGGGAGCCGAGTTCGCCGGTGAAGTTTGGCGTCGGGCTGATTCTCGTCGGTCTCGGATTCGTCTTCATGGTGCAGGGAGCGCGGCTCAGCGAAGCCGGCGGCGACATCCGACTTGTCAGCGGCTGGTGGCTGATGGCGGCGTATTTTGTGCACACTGTTGCGGAGTTGTGGATATCGCCGGTCGGTCTGTCGCTGGTGAATCGCCTGTCGCCGCCACGATTTGTGTCGCTGCTGATGGGCGTTTGGTTCCTCGCCGTCGCGGTCGCAAGTCTGACCGGCGGCATGATCGCGGGCCGCATTAAGGATGTCGCCGAAGGCAAGTATTACACGGTCTTCGGCGGTCAGGCGGACTTCTTCCTGCTGTTCGTGATGGCCCCGATCGCGGCGGGAGTGCTGCTGTTGGCGATATCGCCGCTGGTGAGCCGATTGATGCGGCGGCCGCAGGCGGCGTAGCGATCGGCGCGGCGAAGGCGGTCGCTATTTCGACAGCACCTGCAAGCGCTTATGACCCGGTCGGGCATCTTCGGCCAGTATCGGCAACGAACCTGAGGCAACGCCCTCGGCAATCACGTCGTCGATCAGCGCGTGATCCGCGCCGGCGCCGTTCGGCGCGCGCATCGGAATCCGGTTCATCGGCGGCGCGGATTTGCGCACGATCTTGCCGAAGCGCAGCCGGAACGTCCATGTGAATGTGCGGCGGATGGTCTCCGCCAACCCCCACATGCCGAGACCCTGCCACATCGCGTCGACCAGGTACAACTTGCTCTTCGGCCGCACCAGCGCGACGAGGAAGCGCAGCGGGTTGTAGAAGTACATGTACGCGAGCCAGATGTTGATCTGTTTGCGCCATGGCTTCGGATGGTTGGACGCAATGACGTAGTTGCCACCGAGCATGTGCTCTTCGACCTTGCGCCCGCCGACGCTGTCATAGGCCATGCCGGACGTGTACGTGCCGCCGAACAGTTTTGAGCCGGTCGCCGGTACCAACATCAGCACCTGCATGCTCACAGCGCCGGCTTTGCGTAGCAGTCGCACCTGATTCAGCAGGCCATACGGGCGCGGGCCGCGGCTGATCAGCGGCTGTTCGTCGTGATGCATCATCATCGGCATTGGGCTGATGCCGTTTTGCTGCAGCAGGCGGAACGCCTCGCTGGTCTTGTCGACGCTTTGGCCCTTTTTCACGAGCGTCGCGGTCATGTCTTCCACGCCGAGCCACAATGACCGCACACCCGCGAGCCGCACATCGGGCAAATGGTCGCGCAGGCGCAGCGTGTCATGCACGGTTACTTCCGTGCCCCAGCGGATGCGTTTGCGGATCGGCGCGCCATCAATCTGCGTCTTCGCCAGCGTTTCGACAATGTCGAGTGTGCGCTCGGTACTGTTGAAGAAGTTGTCGTCTGAGCCGAAGTGGTAGCGCAGCCGGAACGTGTCATACAGCCGCGTCATCTCTTCGGCGATGCGCGCGCCGCTCTTGGCGCGATGCTGGCGTTGGTTGTACGCCGGTATCGGGCAATACGGGCAGGCGAATTTGCAGCCGAATGTCAGCGTCAACGAGCCGATCGGGCTGAGCCGGCGAATCTGATCATCGGGTAACGCGCGCGGGCCAAGCGTTTCGGCCCGGCTCGGCGGCTCCAGCAGGCGATAGCCGAGCACGGGATCCGGCAATTCATCCAAGTCGGCGACGAGCCGCTGCACGCCGGTGTCGACCAGCTCCTCGGCGACAAGCGGCGTCGAGCCGCGCGGATAGACGAGGCCGGGAATCCCGTCGAGGGCGCCGCTGTCACGCGCGCGGGCGAACGCCGCCCGCATCGACTCGCCGGGCCGGCGCGCTTCGAGGAGCGTTTCGATCAGGCTGAGGACAACATATTCCTCGCCGGTGACGGCGACATCTGCTCCCCACGGATCGGCGGGGTCGACGCCGAACGCGTCCCACGGTTCGTAGATGTACTTCGGCCCGCCGACGATGATCAGCGGGCGCTGGGCCGGAGCAAGACGGCAGGCGTCGCGAATCAGCTGCTGGGCGGAGCCCGCGTGCAACTGCATCGCCGAGACCATGAACATGT
>JAGQOO010000054.1 GCA_020427345.1 Phycisphaerales bacterium
CGGTAGCCTATGCGATCGCAGTCCCGTAGCCTGGGCTGCCAAGCCCAGCTAAACCGCGAGTAGGGTTATTCATACTCGCACAGGAGATTCCGGCGGAATGGCACGCGCCGCGCACGAGGAGCAACGGGGCGTGTGGCATGCCGTCGGCGCAGCCGTAGGCATGAATCGGCGCAGTACCAAGGCAGTGTGATCGATCAGGAGGACGCGCGCAGCCATGGCCACTGTCCCAAACATGCTTACGCCTTCGGCGAAAGCCTGCCACCTGGCCGTCGGCAATCCGCCCGCGCGACGCCAGTTGTCGGGTCGATGACCCGACCTACAAGCATTACACTCACGCCTGCATGACCGCCGCCGCCCGGCGTGCGTGTTTTTCGAGGGTCAATGAATGGCAAAGCAAACCCGACCGCCGATCATCGTCGTCTTCGGCGACGAGTCGTTCCAGATTTCGCAGACGATCAGCCGTCGGCTCGATGCCGTGCTTCCGCCGGAGGTCGATCGCGGCATGGCGATCACGGCCTATGACGGCGCGCTAGGGGAAGACGCCGGCGGGCCTTCGCTCGCGGCGGTGATGGACGACCTGCGCACGCCGTCGTTCTTTGCGGCGGTGCGCGTCGTCATTATCCGCGACGCCGACAAGTTTGTGACGGCGTATCGCGAAGCGCTGGAGGCATATCTCGAACAACCCTCGCCGTCCGGCGTGCTGCTGCTCGAGGTGAAGAGTTTTCCGAAGACCACGCGCCTCTACAAGCGCGCCATCGAGATAGGCGGAGAAGTCATCGAGTGTCGGCGACTCGCCGAGCGCGATTTGCCCGAGTTTGTGATCGGCGCAGCGCACGCCCTCGGCAAGAAATTGCGTCCCGCCGTCGCGGCTCGGCTGGTGCAGTTGATCGGGTCGGACCAGGGGCTGCTGACGAACGAGACTCAGAAACTCGCGATCTATGTCGGCGACAACGCGGAGATCGCCGACGCGGACGTCACCGCGTTAGTCGGGCAATCGCGCGAGGAGAAGATCTTCTCCGTCATGGACGCCGCCGGTCAGGGCCGGCTCGACGAGGCGATGCGGCTGTACCGGCAGGCGCTGCTGTCGGACCCGGCCGCGGTGTTCAAAGCGGTCGGCGGCGTCGCGTTTGTGCTGCGGCGGTGGCTGACCGCGCATGAAATGCTCGAATCCGGAATGTCGCCGCGCGCGGTCGCGCCGAAGGTGATGATGTGGGGGCGCGAGAACGAATTGCGCGAAATCATGCAAAGGGCGCCGAAGTCGCGCGTGCGACGCGCACTGGCCGAACTCGCCGAACTCGACGCCCAAGCCAAAGTGGGCGCCCGGTCGATAGAAGCGGGGTTGGAATCCCTGCTGGCGCGGATCGCGAGTTAGCCGTCCGCGTCAAAGCCGATCGACCGGAGAGCGGCCTTGACCTTGCGACGCGAGTTTCACCCCTCAGCCGTTCTGGCGACGTTTCTCGCGTTATCCGGCTGCGCCGTAATGCCCGACGGGCGGATTGTCCTCGGTCCGGCGCCAAAGGCGGATTCCAAGCCGTCCGCCACGAAACAAGACCTGACCGCCCGCCGCGACAACGCGCAGCCAGATTCGGAAAACGCGCAGCAGGAAGCCGACCTTCCGCCGGAAATCGCAGACGCGCAAAACTTTGCGTCGTCGATTCAGTCGTCCAAGCGACAGGGGCGTCCGCCGACGCGCCCGGCCCGTTACAACCAGCCGCAAGGCCGCGATCCCAATGCGCTTTACCGCGACCGTACTGCGAATCAGCCCGGTCAGGTTCCACGGCAGATGATGACCGAGGGCGAGGCGTACGCGGCTTTTCAGACCGCCAGTGCGCCGCGCGGCGCCGCGACAGGGCAGACGAACAATGCCACCCCCGTCGCCGAACAACAGGCGCAGCCCGTCGCGCCGTCGCTGGAAGCGCCGCATTCGGCGCCGACACTGATCGGCGTTTCCGCGCACGCGTCCGCGCGACCCCAGCCGATTCAGCCGGTCGGCGCGAGCGAATCGATTTCCATCAACGGCGGTGACCGCTTGATCGTGACGGGGCCGTCCGGGCAGCCGACGACGGCTTTGTCCAACAGCACAACCGCGTTTCAGAGCGCGCTCGACGCGCGCATGATGGCGGCGATTCGCGGGGATTACACGGCCGCTCGCGAGCCGATTCCGCTGACGCCGAAAGCGCAACAGGAAACCGCCGCCGCGCTGATCGAGGCGTTGATCGCGATTCGCGATCGTGACGGCGGGTCATTTGACGCCGGCGGCGCGCTGAGCGAATTGGAGCGTTTTCGCGACAAGCTGCGCGACATCGCCGAGTTGCAGATTCCGAATCTGAAGATCTGCTGGCGCGTGGACGATTTCGGGCGATACGAGGAAATCAAACCGGCGCGATTCGTGACCGGGACGGCGGCGCAGTTCGTGGTATATGCGGAGTTGCGCAACATTGCCGGGCGTCGGTCGAGCGACGGGGCGTGGGAATCGCGCTTCTCGATGACAACGCGCGTGCTGAGTATGAACGGACAGGCGGTGATTGAGCCGCTGGAAGATCGCGACATCGTCGATCGCTGCCAGAATCGGCGTGAAGACTTCTTCGTCGCTCGTCGAGTCACATTGCCGGCGACACTGTCGCCAGGGCAATATGTCGTGCTCGTAACGGCGACAGACGAGATTGGCTCGAAGGTCGCCGAGCAGCGGGCAGTGATCGACATCACTTCGGGGCGCTAAACCCGCAAGCGTGATCTCGCTGTGCCAAGACGCGAATGGTGGCGATAGTGCGAGGCGACTACGCGCCGGCGACTTCATCGTAAGCGCAGCGGATGATCGTCCACGCGTTTTCGATCGTCGCGCGGTTGGTGTGTTGATTGCCAATCGCGACCCGCAGCGTGAATCGGCCGTTCAGCTTCGTGTGAGATAGAAAAACGGCGCCATCCGTGTTGATGCGGGCGAGCATGCGCTCGTTTAGGGCATCGATCTCGGTTGCCGTCGCGTTCGCGTCTTGCGGCAGCGCGCGAAAGCAGACGAGGCTAAACGGCGTCGGGGCGACACGCTCAAAGCGATCATCACCGTCAATCCACTCGCCGAGTTCGCGCGCCAGCGCGCAATGCCGTTCGATATGCGTGCGCAGGCCGCTCACGCCATAGGCGCGAATCACCATCCACAGCTTCAACGCCCGAAACCGCCGGCCGAGTTGCACGCCATAGTCCATCAGGTTCGTCGCTGCGCCGACATCCGTGCGAAGATATTCCGGCGTGATCGAAAACGCCCGTTTCCACGTTTCCACATCGCGCACGAGCGTGACCGAACAATCCACCGGCGTGAACATCCACTTGTGCGGATTCAGCACGATCGAATCTGCCAGCTCCCAGCCGCGCATCAGCGGGCGCAGCGCGGGCGAGATCGCCGCCGGGCCCGCGTAGGCCGCGTCGACGTGCAGCCATGCGCCACTTTCGCGCGCGACCACAGCCATGTCCGCAGCGGGATCGACGCTTGTGGTGGAAGTCGTGCCGAGAGTCGCCACGACCGCGATCGGGCGCATGCCGGCGGCGCGGTCCGCGGCGATCATCTCGCGCAGCGCGTCCGGCTTGGCGCGAAAAGCGTCGTCCGTCGGGATGCGGCGAAGCTGCGCGAGTCCGAGTCCGAGCGCGACCATGGCCTTGTCGACCGAAGAGTGCGCCTGTTCGCTGGCGTAGACTGTCATGCGCGGCAGGTCCGTGCGGCCGCTCATGCCGTCCTGACGGATCGACGGAAATGCGCGTTCGCGCGCAGCGGCCAGCGCCAGCATCGTCGCGATCGAGGCGGTGTCGTTGATATGCCCGACAAACCCCGTCGGCAGGCTGACCATCTGCCTCAGCCAGTCGCAAACGCGCTCTTCGAGTTCGGTCGGCGCCGGCCCGGACTTCCACAGCATCGCGTTGGACTTCAGCGCCGCGCTGAGCGTTTCGCCCATCACGCCCGCCGTCGAGCCGGTAATGGCGAAGTACGCCAGGAAGCCGGGATGATTCCAATGTGTGACGTTCGGCTCGATCAGCCGCCGATAGTCGCCGAGCACGGCTTCGAGCGTTTCCGGCACTTCGGGCGGGGCGTCCGGTAACGCGGCCGCGACATCGCCGGGCGCGATATTGGGGATCACAGGATACTCGCCGCGCGTGGCGAGATAGCGCGCGGCGAGGTCAGCGGCCTGCCGAAGCGCGGCGCGGATATCGGCTTCACTCGCCGGCGTGTCGTGGATGTCCGGAAACATGTCGCTCATGAGAGGTCCGTTGAAAGTCGCGCTTGACGCGGAAGCGCGTTTCCTGCGCGATTCCGCAACCGTTCTCGGCATATCGCGGACGAGCCGGAAGATATGGAATACTCCGGATGAGGGTAGCGGAAAAGGGGCGCTGACCGCTTCGGTGGCGCAAACCGCAACCGAGGCGCCGCTGCGCGCCTTCATTCAGCAGCAGGGGAGCGGCATGGGAACACCAGCGCCGAGCGGATCGCCCGCTTCGTCGGCCAATGCGGCCGATGCGCTGGCCTCCCTGCGACAGCAATTCTCCGACCTCAACACGCGTTTCGCCGAAGTCGACAAGGCGCTGGCGGCGGCGAGCGAAGGGCTGGCCGAGCAGGAAGCGGCTTTGGCAGGCATCGAAGCGGAACTCGCCGAGCGCGGGAAAACGCTCGATGCTCAGGCCGCTGAGTTTGAAAAGCGCGAAAGCGAGATCAAGTCGAAGACGGCCGGCGTCGTGGAGCGCGAGGAAGCGCTGAAGCAGGCGCAAGCGGACATCGATGCCCGCCGCGTGCAGCTTGACACCGGCGCGCAGGCCGTGGAGTCGCAAAAGGCGGAATTGCAGACGGAGCGCGACCAACTCGCGCTCGAGCGCCAGAACTTCGAGGAGAAGCAGGCCAAGGCCGGCGCGTCGATTCAGGACCTGGAGCGCCGTCAGGCGGAGATCGATGCCCGCTCCGCCGAGTTCGACAAGCTCAAGGAAACGCTCGACGCGCGCGAGAAGGTGCTGGAGGAGGCGACCGGCGCCTTGGAGCAGCGGTCAGCGGAGATTGACCAGCGCGCCACGGAGATCGAAGCGCGCGCGGCTGAGGTCGAGGGCCGTGCGACCGAGTTCGAGCAGAGAGCCGCCGCCATTGAGGCCCGCGCCGCGGATTTGGAATCGCAGGAAAAGGCGCTCGCCAAGCGCCATCAGGCGCTGATGAAGGTGCAGCAGGCGTTCTCGCAAGTGGCGGCGTCGCTGGATTCGTCGACGCTGGGGGTTGATGCCGGCGCGCCGATGCCGGATAGGGCGGCGGTCGCGCAGTCGCAAGCGGAAGCGGCGGAGGCGGTGGAGGAGATCGCCGCGGAGGCCGCGGTTGCCGAGATTGAGCCTGAAGCGACCGACTCGACTCAGGCTAGCGCCGGCGTTCCGCCGGTCCGCGAAGGGAACGCGGGTTCCTCCGCGGGTGGTACGGGCGTCCCGCCCGTTGGGGAAGCGAGCGCGGGTGGAACGGGCGTCCCGCCCGTTGGGGAAGCGAGCGCGGGTGGTACGGGCGTCCCGCCCGTTGGGGAAGCGAGCGCGCCGGCGGCCGCCAAGCCGCCGCCACCGGCTCCGCCGGTCGAGCGCGCAAAGGCCAAGCCCACTGGGCCGGAAGCTGCCGAGAAGTCAGGCGGCGACAGCATCGACACGGTGGATTTCTCGCCGGAGGAAGTCGAAAAGCTGCGCGTGCTGCGTCGCCTGCGCGGCGGGACAGTGGCCGACGCGGAACTGATCGCGCAAATTCGCCGCGAGCGCGACACAGTTGGCGCCGGCGGCGGGAAGAAGCGGGGTTGGTTCAAGTAGGGCTCGCGCGGGTTCAGTCGCGGAGCACGCCAGATACTTCGTTCTTTCGATCGAGATAGCCCATCACAATGTGGTCAGCGTACGTTGGATTGGGTCGGGAGTTGTACCATGGACCGCACGAGACAACGCGGCCATCCGTCAACTCATAGTAAGTGCGCCAAGCCTTGTGCGCTACAGGCTGCTGTTGATTTCGCGGGTCGGGGTCTTTCTGGAATTTGATCGGCTCAGTGTGGCCGTCAATCATGGCGATCACCCCAGCCCCCGCATGCCGAGCAGTGATCTGATCCTCGTTGCCCCAGGCGCTGTCGTATACGACGCCGAGCGCATAGCCTTCATCTTCTTCGAGGAACAACCACGGCAGGGATGTCTCGGTGTAGCGCTGCCAGTTATCCGCATTGAAGTTCACGGGAAAGCCGTTTTGCCAGCGCGTGTATTTCAAAGCGTCGATGCTGGCTCCGGTGAGCATCGGGGCAGAGGTGTAACTGTACCCGGTCGTGTTGGAAAGGCGACCAAAAATGCCCTCGACGCGAGAGGCGTCGATGTCATCTTCGGGACAGCGGTAAACCTCAGTGGACTGACCGACATATTTGAACACGGTGCCCTGGCGCGGAACTTCGTCCGTTTGTATGCCGCTCTCGCCGATTGTGCCGAGCCAATCGAACGAGCGATAGGTGTTGTAGTTGACCGGACGTGCCGGCATGGTCCCACCTGTCGGACGCCGACCGGTGCTCCGACGAGTGTAGTCTCGGGAACTACCCGGAAGATGATCCGTCTCTTCCGACGCGTACGTCACCCATCCCACAGCGATCTGACGCGAATTGCTAAGGCACTTCGTCGTGCGCGCTTGTCGGCGGGCCGCGCCGAGGCTTGGCAGCAGAATCGACATGATCAGCGCGATGATCGCGACCACGACCAGCAGCTCGATCAGCGTAAACGCGCGGCGGCACGGTGACTTGCTCATTCGACTCTCTCCCAACATGTGGGCTTGAAGTGGTTTCGGCCCGAACTCTCAACCGGCCCCCGGGCGCCGGCTCGTAAGCGGCCGAAACTAGCCCTTGAATTTATTGGATTTTTCGGCGTCAAACAATCGGAAACTTGCGGGCCTGTCCCGGAAACGGATTTTTTCGCCTTTGCTGACCGGCGAGGTAGCCGGGCGCCGTCTATCCGGGTGGCCGCCGTCTGCGGGCTATTCAGCAGGAAGGATCTGGATAACTCGCCAAAATTGAACGCAATATTCAGCCGGTCGGTCCGAATACGCCTGTGAGCTCCATTCCGGGTTGAGGCCAAACTGCGACAACCTCGCCTCCCAAGCGGTCGCAGCGCAACTTTCAGCCCGCTCGCCTCGGGGTTCCCACCCAACTGCCTCCGGGTGGGAGCCCCAGCATTTTCTACTCTTCACGCCGAAGTGAGAACACCCGCCGGCCGTGCTCCGATTCGTGTTCGCGGGCGCCGAGGAGGTGGAAAATCTCCGCCACCGCTATGCGGGCGATCAGCGGATTGACCACGAACGTCCGCGGCCGCAGCGCGTGCGGCCTGACGCCCGGCAGCCAGCCGATGATCCGGCTGAAACCCGCCCGGCGGACCACACCCGACAGCCACAACCAGAACCGCGCGACCGGCTGCACCAGAAAGAACGCCTCCGTGCCGAGAGCCTGGTAGAGCGGCATGAACACGCGCGAATCGGCGGCGGCGGCGACGTCGTGGCCGTTGTGAAGGCCGAGCGCCTGACCACGGCGGACGATATCGAAGTTTCGAAAACCCGGGCGCATCACATACGCGTCGCCGCGCTCCAGCGCGTGGCGCGCCAGCACCTCGACGACCGGCGGCACGCCGCTCGCGGCGGCGTGAATGCGGGCGCGCATCTCGGCGATGTGCGGAATGTCGCCAGCGTCGAGCATGTCGGCCGCACGGATGCCCAGCCACAAGGCGGCTTCACCGAGCTCGACGGAAACGGCGTCATCATGTCGCCCGCATTCAAACGCGGCGCAAACGCCGCCGCGCTCGGAGAAATGATCGGTGATCGTTCCTTCGAGGGATTCTTCGAGCCCGAGCACGAGTGGGGCGCACAACGCCCGCGCGAACGCGCGATTGCGCAGCGAATCGTGCAGAATGACAAACGGCGCCGACACGCTCGACGTCGTATGCACATCGAGCAGGAAAAAGCGGCCGGGCGCGTGTTCAATTTCGCGGGAAATCGCGGCATTGAGGGCGATCTGCTCACGGTCTTCGACCGATTGCGGCGCGTCGCCGGGCGCGGCCAGCGCGGCGAGGCGCTCCTGCGTCCACTGCCGATTCAGATCGCGGTCGATGTATCGCTCGCGGCGCGACAGAGCGGTAAGGTTGCCGCGCAACGCGACGAACTCGCCGCGGAGCGCGGGTTTGTGTTTGTGGAGATAGTCGAGCACGCGCGTCGCAGCGGCGACTCCCGCCGGCTCGTTGCCATGCAGGCCGGTGATGCAGACGAGCGTCGGGCCGAGCGTGTCGCCGCCATAGCGACCGATGACGCGATCGGTCGAAATCGCGGAGTCGGGCTCGTTGGTTTTGGCATGCGTCACTCGGGCGACTCCAACTGCGTTTCGAGCAACTGCGCGGCGATCTCCATGAAGTCGCGCTCCGTGACGATGCCCACGAGCCGACCGCCCGACACGACCGGCAGACACGCTATTTTATTGCGGCGCATGATCTCGATCGCCTCGCGGGTGCTGGTTTCGGGCGAAATGGTGATCGGATCGCGTTTCATCACTGTTTTCACCGGCACTGAATGGTCCGGGCCGTGCGGCATGGCGTGGGCCAGATACCGCAGCAGGGCCCGGTAGGAGACGAGCCCGACCAGACGGTGCTCGCGATCCTCGACCGGAATATGGCGGATTTTCCGCCAGTCCATCACATTCGCCACGAGGTCGAGCACTTCGTCCTCATGCACAGTGAATACATCGGTCGTCATGTACTGGTCGACGCGTAGGTAATTGCGCTTCCAGCCGCCGCCTTCCACCAATGTCGCCGGCTCCCACAAATGGCATGGATTACCGGCCTGTTGTCGACTGACCATCGCGGCTACCAAGGCGGACATGCGCTCGCCGCGGGCGCCGGTCTGGTCCATGGCCTGGAGCGAGCGAAGCTGCCATGAGGCGCCGGTTTTCGCGCTGGCGACGCGGTCTTCGATGATGCCGAGATAGTGGTTGATGTCCTGCTCGCGCACGCCGGACTGCGTCAGGCCGTTTCGCGCGAGGGGCAGGAGCCGCATGGCGATCAGTTCCTGCGCGGGCATGCGCACGCCGTCGGTCCAGGTGAGATGCGCGTCGAGGCCGTGACGCGCGGCGGAAACGAAGTTCTCCTTGGCGATCGCGAACGACATCTGCCTGCGAATGTCGTCGATCTCGGACGCGATGCCGCTGACGAGTCCGAACCAGAACGCGGCGTTGGCGACCTCATCGGCGACGCTCGGCCCGGCAGGCAACACGCGGTTTTCGATCCGCAGTCCCGGTTTGCCGTTGAGCACGCCATAGCAGGGGCGATTCCAGCGGTAGACCGTGCTGTTGTAGAGTTGCAGCGCCTTCAATCGCGGCGCTTCGCCTTTGGCGAGGCGCTCGAACGGGTCTTCGTCGATTTCGGTGGCGAGAATGACGCGGAAGCGGGCGATGTCGTCGCGGTAGATTTCGAGCACGGACTCGTGCACCCAGTCGCGGCCAAAACTGACGCGGGCGCTGCGCTCCTGCAACTCGGTGCCCGACAGGCGCGTATCCACGACCTGCTGAAACACGGCGATACGCGTCTCCCGCCACAGCCGCCGGCCGAACAGCAACGGCGAATTCGCGGCGGCGGCGAGCGTCGGGCCCGCGACGGCTTGGGCGATGTTGTAGTATCGCGCGAATTCGTGCGGCTCGACCTGAAAGTGCACCTGGCAACTGGTGTTGCAGGCTTCGAGCATCAGCGATTCGCTCTTGATGTTTAGCTCGTCGATGCCGGTGATGCGAAGTTCGAACTCGGCCCCGCGCAGGTTGCGCATGGCCTGGTTCAGCGCGTAGTAGCGCGGGCGCGGCGTCATATTCGCGTGAGTCAGATCGCTCGCGACGAGCGTCGGCAGGATGCCGGCCAGCACGCAGTCCGCACCGCGATGACGGGCCGCGGCGCGGGCCCGCTCGAGCATTTTCGTTAGTGTGGCTTCTAGCTTCGAAAGGCAATCGTCGCGATACTCGAGCGGCGGGAGATTGAACTCCATGTTGAAGCTGGCGAGTTCGGTCGTGAAGAGCGGGTCGTTCAGATCATTGAGCAGTTGCAGGGCGATCGGCGCGGGGCGGCCGTTCTGGCTGATGAGGATCAACTCCTGCTCAGCGCCGATGCGGCGCACGCCGGCGTCGAACATGCCGGCGTTGATCATGTGCTCCAGCGCGCGCAGGTCGGTCAGCACCGCCTTCATGAACTGGCGCAGCTGCTCGGGATTGCTGCTGTCGTAGACTTCCTGCTGTCCCATGGGCGGGTCCGTCTGATCGAAAGGGCCGCGTTTTCGCAAGTGTATCCCGCGCGGCCAGTTACGAGTGTAGTCGGCGGACTCGGCCGCGCTAAGCGAGTTTCCAGTGGTTGGGCGAGGCGGCTGCGGACCTATTCGGTGAGAATCGGGCGAAAACAGTCGAGCGGAGCGATGGCCTTGTGCCAGAGCTCGAACTGCGCGGCCGCCTGCCGGATAAACATCTCGACGCCGCTGATCGTGCGCACACCGGCGGCGCGAGCTTCACGCAAGAGCCGCGTTTCTGCGGGCGTGTAGACCGTGTCGAATACCGCGACGGCGCCGGTCAAGGCGTCGGCGCTGACCGGCGTTTCCGTCACGTGCGGCGTCATGCCGATCGGCGTGCAATTGACGATGACGCCGGCGAATCGTGTGTTGCGCTGTTCCCACGGCGCCTGGGCGCAGCCGAGCGCAGCGGCGAGTTGGACCGCAGGTTCCTCCGAGCGGTTCATGACGGTGATCTTGCAACCTACGCCCAATAACGCGGTGATGACGGCTCGCGCCGCGCCTCCGGCGCCGAGTATGCGCACGGGCGCTTGTTGCAAAACATCATCGCCGATGGCATCGCGCATGGCGTCGCGCGCGGCGATCGCGTCGGTGTTGTCGCCGCGCCACTGCGGCGTCTCGTCGGGGTTGAATGACAGCGTGTTAATGGCGCCGCATTTCTCGGCGAGGCCGGACAACGCGCCGCCGCGCTGTTGGACAAAGCGTAGCGCGTGCTGTTTGTGCGGGATCGTGACGCTCATGCCGCGAACGCCGAGCCGTGGATGTTCCTCAATCAGAGTCAGGAAAGCAGCCAGCGCGTCGGCGGTCGGCGGCGTGGGCATTGGCGTGAAGACGCCGCCAATTCCCGCGGCACGCATCGCCGCGTTGTGCAGTTGCGGGCTGCGCGAGTGCGAAACCGGCCAGCCGATGACGCCGAAGACGCCCGTGCTCAGGTTGGTTTCGTCAAATCGGTAGCGATCGCGCATGACGGCGATAGTGAGTTGACCGGGGGCGGAGGCCTGATCCGCCTCAACAGGAGCGTACGCGAGCGCTCCGCCGTAGCGCGGCGCGAGCACGCGGGCGGCGAGGCCGGATTCGCCCATTGCGATGGCGATCGTCGGCGCTGCGCGGGCCTGGAGGGCGGCAAGAATCGCGAAGCTATCGCGCGCGTCGCGAACGGTGATCGCGAGCTTCGGGACAGCACTCACGGCGCCGGACTCGCGCGACGCCTCGGCCGCAACCGAGTCAAGATCGCGGAGTTCGCGCGTGGCGGCGGCGATCGGGTCGGGTTCGTCGAGCCAATGGGGGCGATCGAAGTAGTGGCGCGAGAGGATCAGGCCCGTGTGATTCGTTTGCGCTCGGATTGCGGTGGCGATCGTCGCCCGCGCAGTCGATGAACGTCGCCATGTGGCGGCTTCGATGTCGACCAGAATCGGCGGAAGCGCCTTGTGATCGCCGGAAATCGACCGGCGCCATTCGGGACGATCGGGGTTTTCGAGGGCGGCGGCGAGGGCAGCGGTCAGGCGTTCCGCGCGGCGCTCATCGTCATCCGCCGTGGCGCCGCCTTCGGTCGGGCAGCGCGCTGTCAGAACAACGCGGGCCTTGGGATGTGCGCGAATCGCGGCGGTGACGGCCGCGTCATCGTTGATCACGTCGATGCGGAACTCAATGTAGTCGGCGCCGGCGCCTAGCGCGGACGCGCATGCGGTTTGAAGCGCCGCGGCCGGGCCCATCAGTGGAGCGATGATGGCGGTGGTGTTTGACACGCGTAATCGCCGCCTTGCTTCGTCCTAAGACGCGTCTGACGATTCGTCGATTAGCGCGACAATCTCTGTCCGCAGGTCCGACGGATCGCGCGCCTGCGACGGATCTACCCAATAAATCTCCCACGGCTGCCCAGTCGACTGCAAACCCTGTTCGCGCATCCAGTCGCCCAGCGCCTGGTGCGCGTTGTACAGGTAGTCGTATCGCCCGTGATACAGCGCCGTCGCGGCGCGGCCGCCGGGCAGTGTGACGATGCCGCCTTCGTTGTCACCGGGGAGTTCTTCAAGCACCGGGAAGCCCGCTTCGAGTTCCAACGTGGCGCCCATGTGAAGGTATCGCACGATCGCCGGTCCGACGGTCACGCTCGGCTCCTGATTCAGCCGATTCCATACGCGCTCAAACGTCTCGTTCAGCGTCGCCGGCAAGGCGTCGAAAGTGGTCGTGCGGCGTTGCGCAAAGAACCGTTGTGGCTCGACCTGCTTTATGCGGAATTGTGTCGGAATCGCGGGCATGAGCGTCCTAGTCGGTTGTCGGGGTTTCCGACGGTGATCGCCAGTGTACGCGGTCGACCGTTGCCCGGCACAGGGCGTCGGCCAGTGCGGCGTCAATCTGAAGGCGAATTTTGCGGATGTCGTTGCCGTCATGCGACAATGTGACGCGAATCGCGTTCGCAGGCACGAGCGCCTCGAAGCGATCGGGCCACTCCATCGCGACCACTGACGCGCCGTCGTTCAGCGCCTCATCCACGCCAAGCATATAGAGCTCGTCGAGATCGCAGAGTCGATACGCGTCGATGTGAACAAGTCGCAAGCGACCGTAATACTCGCGCGCCAGCACGAACGTGGGGCTGACAATGGGTTCGCCTTCGGGAACGCCGAGGCCGCGCGCGAGACCCTGGGCAAAACACGTCTTCCCTGCGCCGAGCGCGCCGCTGAGCGCGACGAACGCGCCGGGCGGCAGAATCGCCCCCAGCGCATGGCCGATCGCCCGCGTCGTTTCGGGCGAGTCTGTTCGCGTCGTCAGCGTGGTCATGCCAGATGATCCCAGCCGCGCGGTTCCAGCGGCGCCCCGTCCAGCCGCAGCCCGGGTTCAACGGTCGTGCGACCGATCGGGATCAGGCCGAGCGCGGCCGCTCCAGCGTTTAGGTCGCGCGGCAGCGTGATGATCAGTTCGAAGTCCTCGCCATCAGATAGCGCGTGATCCATTGCCGATCGACCGGTTTGCGCCGCGAGTTTGCGCGCGTCCGCGTGAATCGCCGCTTCGATCCGGTTTGAGTCTAACGCCGCGCCGACGTTCGATGCTTCGCAAAGCCGCCACAGATCAAGCGAAAGACCGTCGCTGATGTCAATCATCGCGGTGGGGCGCAGGCGTCGATTCGCGCGGCGGGCGAGCGCGATTCGCGGCGCGGGGCGCAGGTGGCGGCCTAGTAACGATCCGCCGACGGGACCGGTGAGCCAGATGTCGTTGTCGGGTTGAGCGCCGCTGCGCAGAACGAAGCCGAGCGGGCCGTCGCGCCGCGCCGCCACCGCTACCGAGATGACGGTTGGCGCATTCCAGCGATTGGTGTCGCCGCCGGTCAGTTCGCAGCCGTGGGCGGCTCCGACCTCGACCATGCCGTCGATGATCCGCAATGCGTCATCGCCGGTGACCCCGGGGCCGAGGCCGAACGCGCAAATCGCGGTAATGGGAACCGCGGCCATTGCCGCGACATCGCTCAGATTCACAGCCATCGCTTTGCGGCCGATGGTGGGCCAATCATGCTGGGCCGAGTTGAAATGGACGCCGTCGAGGAGCATGTCCGTCGTCCACAGCATGTCGGCGTCGGCGTATGCGAGGAAGGCCATATCGTCGCCGAAAGGGGCCCACGCGGGCGGTTTCGGCAGTTTGCGTGCGATTTCGGTGATCAGAGCCGGTTCGGAACGAGAATTTCTGTCATGGAGCGGCATGTTCATATCGTCTAGATCGAATTGGGCGCCGTCGGCTTCTGGCGGAAGCCCTATCCCTATCCGCAGTCAGCGGAAGGGGTTATACTCGTGAGACCGTTTGTCTGCATATCGTAAGAGTGAAAAGGAAGGTGGTCCAAGCCATGTTTCGACCCAAGACCTGGATCGCGGCGCTCGCGTCGGCGGCGTGCCTGACTGCATTCTGGACGACGCCCATTCTCGCGGACGGCGGGGGTGAGCGGATTCGCATTCACCTGAATTCCGGCAAGGTGATTGAGGGCGTCGGCGAAGAAAAGGGTGACGCTTACCTCATCGAGGTGCGTTCCGGCATCAAGATGACGATCGGCAAGAACTCGATTCTGCGGGTCGAGAAGCTAGGCCCGGCGGAAGACGCCGGCGGCCAGAGCGGGGTCGGCTTGAACGGCAATCGCCGGGTTTCGGATGACGAGATCACGGAGATTCTGGGCAGCGAGACCAAGTTCGAGTTCTCTCCGCGCGTATCCGTGGATGTGACTCTCCGCAATCAGGTTGATCATTTTGCGGAAATCCCGATCAACGAGGTGTCTCGAGATGAGATGCTGGTGATCGCGGGACAGAATGCGGATTGGTTGGCGACCGATCACTTCGTCTTCGTGTATACGTCTGAAACTGAGAAGGCCCGCATGCTGGGCACCCGCCTTGAAAAGGTATATGAGTGGGTGCTTCGCTATATGAACCGCCTCGGCATGACGCCCCATCAGCCGGACTACAAGCTCGAGATCTTCTTTTTCGGGACACACGAAGAGTATGGCCGGTTTCAGCAATCCACCGGCTCGCCGCCGAACGAGGGCACGCTCGGGTTCTACATGCCGTGGCAGAACCGATCGGCGTTCTTTGACATGGAAACGTGGGCGCCGCTGGTGCGTATCAAGGACTATATGAAGCAACCGGGCGTTCCATACAGTGTGCGGCAGAAAAACGAGAACATCATCAAGGCGTGGGTCGAGCATATGAACCTCGATGTCGTGCAGCATGAAGCGGCCCACCACATTCACTTCAACGTCGGTGTTTACAACCGTCGGTCGGATATGGATCGTTGGAATGCGGAGGGGCTGGCGTCGCTGTTCGAAACGCCGCCGCTGAAGACCGGCGGTTCGATTCTCTCGACTGTGAACTACCCGCGGTTGAAGGAGTTTCGCCAGTTCTTCGGCCCCGCCGGGCAGGCGCTCTCGGTTCAATACCTGAGGAACATCTACCTGGTCAACAACCAGGCGTTCCCAGGGTTCATCGGCTACTCGCTCGGCTGGTCGCTGCACTACTACCTGTGGACGAAGTTCCCGAAGCAGTATGGCGAATATATGCGGAAGGTGACCTCGCGTGAGGATGATGTGCGTGTCGACGCGGAGCAGAAGCTGAAGGATTGGGAGGATTCGTTCGGCAAACTTGATGAAGACTGGCTGAAGAAGTTCCAGGACTTCATGGGGGCGATCGAAATGAAACCGTCGGCTCTGCCTCCCGATCTGCCCTGATCGGGAAGCTCGGATTTGCGATTGTCGACAACCGCGCGACATCAGGTCGCGCGGTTTTTTTTGTGACGCCCGGTCCGCGGAGCCGTCGCGCGACTGCCGCGACGCGTTTCCGTCGACCCTTGCCATAATTTATCAGCCCGAACGCCGCGCTAAGGTTCTTATGAATTTTCGGGCGGATTCGACGAACCCGGGACCTGCCGTCGGCGTAACATATTGTGAACAAGCCGCTTGTGGGATAGCGAGCGGTATGTTCCGTTTCCCCTGTCGCTTCGAGGTCCCTCCCCTCGGAGATGTGACTTGGGGAAACGACATGAGACTGGCCGGCCTTAGCCAGCTGGCCGACAAGCTTCCCCTTCCTCCTCCTTTGAGCGCCTCGGGCTTCGGCCCGGGGCGTTCAATACTTAAGCGTGGAGGTAAGGGGGGTGGTTTGAGCCGGCGCTGAATGGGTCGCCCGACGATTCGCGGCGCGTGAGCCACGCGGCGGGGTTTGGCGGGTCATGCAAACGGTTGCGACGCACATTGGGCATGCTTACGGCTGCGCCG
>JAGQOO010000055.1 GCA_020427345.1 Phycisphaerales bacterium
CTGTTCAATCCCGAACCCGCTGCAATCACGGACGGCCGTGACTTCCTTTACAACACCAAACGCGGCGCGTTGGACGCGTTTTCGTGCGCGACATGCCACATCGACGGCCGGCTCGATCACACGGCCTGGGACCTCGGCGACCCGCACGCGGTCGACTTGCTCCCCGCGCCGCCGCTGTTTGCCAATCTGCCCGACTTGTGCAACGCGGGCGTGTCGGCAAATCACCCGGTCAAGGGACCGATGGTCACGCTGTCGCTTCAGGGGCTCGATCTGCATGAGCCGTTCCACTGGCGCGGCGACAAGCCGGATTTCGTCGACTTCAACGGCGCGTTTGCATCCCTGCTGGGCGGGTCCGAGATTCCCGACGCCGATATGATCGCCTTTCGCGCGTTTGTGAAAACGATGGCCTATCCGCCGAATCCACTGCGCACGCGCGACAATGGCTTCAAGAACCCCGATGCCGTTCCAGGCGCAACGCTATACGCGAATAACTGCCAGGTGTGCCATTTCATTCAGGCCGACGGCGCGATGCACTGCCCCGATCAGGGCGTGGATATGGGGTTTGACCTCGGGGCGCTGCAGACACAACTCGTCCCGCAGTTGCGCGGCATACATAAGAAGGCCCACGCAGACAAGTACAACGGTCATGGCCTGTTGCACGACGGTCAGGAAAAGAGCCGCGACAACAATCACCCGCTTGAGACGTTTGTCGAGGTGTTTTTCCCGGGGTTGATTCCGGTGCAACATCAGCTGATCGCGTTTGTGGAAGCGTTCCCGACCAATGTCATGCCCGTGGTTGGTATGCAGACGCTCGCGTTCGACCCCAATACTGTCACCCAGTCGGCCGATGTCGACACGATGGTTGCGCAATTCGACCAGTCGCCGAGCCATTGCGACGTGATTGTGAAGGTGCGCGTGCAAGGCAAGATGCGCGGCCTCGTGCTCGAGTCGATCGGGGCTGAGCCCATGTTCCGCGCGGACGACAATTCGATCCTGTCGCTCAGCCTGATGTCGGCGCTGGCGGGGCCAACCCGGCCGATGCTATTCACCGCCGTCCCGCCGGGCAGCGGCGTTCGAGCCGGCATTGATCAGGACCTCGACGGCACGCCGGACGCGCTCGACGCCTGCCCGCAGAATCCGGCGCCGGTTTGTGGAACGCCGCCGCCGGCGAGCCCGACGCTGCTGCAGATTGCCCAGACGATGTTCACCGGCCCCTGACACGACCACTTAACGGGGTATGCCCTCCGGGCCCCGATCGACGCGCCGCCGAGTAGCCCGGCGGCGCGTTATTTTTTTGCGCGTTTGGGGTCCCCAACGCATTGCGGCCTTCCGATGGAAGCAAAAGGCGCGGCCTCGGGGCCGGCTTGTGAGGCTCGCCCGGGTCCATATAATCGCGCATTCCATTCGAGACGCCCGGCCATTGACCGCCGGCCGCCAATATGAGGAACGCCGTGACCGATAGCGCGTCTTTTCTCGACCGACATCATTTTCTGCTCCGACGACTGCATTCTCTCACCGGAGTAATGCCGGTTGGGGTCTTTCTGATCGTCCACCTGTACACGAACTCAACCGCATTCGTGAATCCGGCCAAGTTCGACCACGAGGTCAGTTGGATCCACGACCTGCCGTATCTGACGTTGATCGAGTGGTGTGGCATCATCTTTCCGCTGATGTTCCATGCCGCCTATGGCGTCGTCATCGCAATGACCGGGCGCTCCAACGCGCGGCAATACGGCTGGACCGACAACTGGCGATATACGTTGCAGCGCATCACGGGCTGGATCGCGCTCGTGTTCATCGTCGTTCACTTGTTTCACTTTCGGCTGCGACATTGGATCGGCGGCGCGAACTACCAGGCTGTGTCGGCGGATGAAACGCCTTTCCTGGCGACCGTGGCGGGATTCGAATCGCTGACGTTCCTGTGGGTGCTGCTGTACGCGATCGGCCTTACCGCGTCGGTCTATCACTTCGCGAACGGCTTGTGCACCTTCTGCATCACTTGGGGCATCACAATCAACGATCGGTCGCGGCGCGGTATGTCGTTCGCCGCCGGCGGGCTTGGCGTTGTCATGCTGCTATGGGGCTTCTTGTCGCTATACGGATTGACGGCGGGAGCGGATCGGGAGCGGGAGTCCGCGAAACCCGATTCGCACGAAACTGCCTTATCGATGCCCGTCGAATCGCGCATTGGCGGCTGATTAGCGGATAGAAACACGTATCAACGCCGGTACGCCGGCGAGTTGGAAGGCGGTTATGGCAAATCAGCGAGTTGTGGTAGTTGGTGGCGGCCTGGCGGGTCTGGCGGCGGCGATGAAACTCGCCGAAGACGATATCGCCGTTGATTTGATCAGCATGGTGCCGGTGAAGCGCAGCCACAGCGTCTGCGCGCAGGGGGGCATCAACTGCGTCAACAAGTTCACCCGCGCGCAGGGCGATACCGAACATAACCACTTTGACGACACCGCATACGGCGGCGAGTTCCTGAACAATCAGCCGCCGATCAAGGAAATGGCTGATTGGGCGCCTAAGATCATCGACCTGCTCGATCGCCTCGGCGTTCCGTTCAACCGCTCACCCGAAGGAAACCTCGCCGTCCGACGCTTTGGCGGGACGCTGTTCAAGCGGACGGTCTACGCGGGCGCCTCGACGGGGCAGCAGTTGCTGTACGGACTGGATGAGCAGGTGAGGCGGTTTGAGGCCGCCGGCAAGATCAACAAGTTTGAATACTGGGAATTCCTCGGCCCGATCGTCGACGATAAGGGCGTTTGCCGCGGCGTTGTCGCGCAGGACATGTTCTCGCTGGAAATGCGTTCATTCCCCGCCGACGCGGTCATCATGGCGACGGGCGGATGCGGCTTGATCTATGGCAAGTCGACCATGTCGATGGTCTGCACCGGTGGCGCCAACGCGCGGGCCTATCGTGCGGGCGTGATCTACGCGAACGGCGAGTTCGTACAGGTGCACCCGACCGCGATTCCCGGCGCAGACAAGCTGCGACTGATCAGCGAAGGCGCCCGCGGTGAGGGCGGCCGCGTCTGGGTTCCCCGAAAGGAAGGCGATCATCGCCACCCGACGCAGATTCCGGAAAACGAACGTCTGTACTTCCTCGAAGAGAAATACCCGAAATACAAGAACCTGGTGCCGCGCGATATCGCGACGCGCGAGATATTCGCCATTTGCAAAGAGGGCCGCAGCGTCGATCCGCACACGTATGCGGTCTACCTCGACCTGACGGAAAAGGCCACCGGCATCAAGCGCGAAGTGCTGGAAAAGAAGCTCGGGAACATTCTTGAGATCTACGAGAAGTTTGTCGGTACCGATCCGCTCTCTGAGCCGATGAAGATCTTCCCCGCCGTTCACTACAGCATGGGCGGTTTGTGGGTCGACTTCGAGCGTAACAATGCGACCGGTGGCCTCGTTCTTGACTCGCCGCGCAACCAGATGTCCAACGTGCCTGGGCTGTATGTCATCGGCGAAGCCGACTATCAGTATCACGGCGCCAACCGGCTCGGCGCGAATTCGTTATTGAGCTGCATTTTCTCTGGCCTGCTTGTCGGCCACGGCGCGCAAAGCTGGCTCAAGAATCTGCCGCATGGCAGCGTCGACAAAGTCTCGCCGGCGCTGTTTGACGGCGCCGTCGGCACGCATCACGCCGCGTATCAGGCCTTGATCAAGCGCGACGGCAAGGAAAACCCGTACAAGCTGCACCGCGAACTCGGCGAACTCATGACGCGCAACGTCACCGTAGTGCGTGATAATCGCGACCTGAAGGAAACGCTCGGCAAGCTCGACGAACTCGCCGAGCGCGAGCGACACACGTCACTATCAGATACGGGCACTTGGACGAATCATAACCTGAGTTTCACCCGCGCGCTGGGCGACATGATGATGCTCGCCAAGGTGATCGCGACCGGCGCCCTGCTCCGCGACGAATGCCGCGGGGCGCATTACAAACCGGAGTTCGAGATTCCCTCGCCCACCGCCGACAAGCCGGCCGAACTGGAGAAGCAGGCCGAGGAATGGTGCGAGCGTTACCACAAACAGAACGCCAAGTGGCTGAAGACCACGATCGCGCGCTACACGCCAAACGGGCCGGACATTACCTACGAGCCCGTCGATACCGACGGTATCCCGCCGCGCCCGCGCACGTACGGCGTCGTCGGCGCCGAGGTGATTGAGCGCATCTGGAAAGAGAAATATGTCAACAAGGCGACGAAGCCGTCATCGCGCAAGCGCGCCGCCGAACCTGTGAGCTGATCGAAACGAACCAGCGCCGATTGGCGCCCAGCGCAAACTGGAAACACGCATGCCGGACAATATTCGCGTCACCATTCAGCGACAGGACTCGCCGCAGTCGCAGCCTTACAACGAGACTTTCGAGGTTCCGCATAAGCCGCAGATGAATGTCATCTCGCTGCTGCAGGACATCGCCGCGTCGCCGGTTACGACCGAGGGCCGCGAAACGACGCCCGTTGTCTGGGATTGCAACTGCCTGGAAGAGGTCTGCGGCGCGTGCAGTATGGTGATCAACGGCCGGGCCCGGCAGGCCTGTACGGCGCTGATCGACAACCTGCTCAAAGAGCATCCGACAATCGATCTTAAGCCGATGAGCAAGTTTCCGGTCATTCGCGACTTGTTCGTCGATCGCAAGCGCATGTTCAATGCGCTCAAGAAGGTCAAGGCGTGGATCCCGGTCGATACCTATGGCTACATCGGCGAAGGTCCGATCACTTCGCCCGAAACGCACGACGTTCGCTACCCGTTATCGCAGTGCATGACGTGCGGCTGCTGCCTCGAGGTCTGCCCGCAGGTAAACGAAAACAGCGACTTCATCGGCCCGCAGGCCATCGGCCAGGCCATGCTGTTCAACACGCACCCCACCGGCGCGATGACCGCGAATGAGCGCCTCGACGCGCTAATGGAAAAGGGGGGCGTCGCGGATTGTGGAAACGCCCAGAACTGTGTAAAGGCCTGTCCCAAGGGCGTGCCGTTGACCTGGGCGATCGGCAAGGCCGGCCGTGACACCACCGCGCTGACTTTCCGCCGATGGTTCATGAAGAAGTAGCCGCTTGCCCATCCATGTGGCGCCGCGCCCGATGAATATGCGTCGAATGATCGTTGGAATATCGCTCGCGACAATCGCGCTCACCGCGCAAGCGCAGCAAGGCGCCATTGAAGCCCCGCGTCTGATCCTGATCTCCGTTGACGGCCTGCGTCCCGACGTCATCACCCAGGAAAGCGCTCCGCGCCTCTCGGCTTTGCGCGAATCCGGCGCGAACGCCGTCGCGCTGAACGATCTCCCCTCCGCGACGCTACCGAATCACGCCACGATGCTGAGCGGACTCGTGTCCGATCACCATGGCCTGATCCTGAACTTCGACATCCCCGGTGTCTTTCCGTTTCCGACACTGATAACGCTTGCCTCCGATGCCGGCGATCGCGTCGGTTACTTCGTCAGCAAGACCAAGCTGCTGTATCTCGCCGAGCCCGCTGCGCTGAGCGTCAGCGAGTACGCGGCCGACACCGACACATTGATCGATCGCGTGATCGAGCAGTTCGCGAATCTCGATGTCATTTTCATCCACTTGCGCGATCCCGACTCGAACGGCCATCAACACGGCTGGCTCTCGCCGGAGTACCTTGCGGCCGTCACGAAAAGCGAGGCGCAGATCGGCCGCGTGCTCGACGCGCTTCCGCCGGACGCGATCACATATGTCCTCGTGACGGCGGATCACGGCGGCGCGGGGCTGAACCACTTCGCAAACATCCCCGAGGATCGCGATATCCCGTGGATCGTCGTCGGTCCGGACATCCCGGCGGGCCTCGAGGTCTGCACCGATGTCACAACCGCCGACACGCTGCCGACCGCGCTGCGACTGATCGGTCTCGACATTCCGGCGGGACTTGATGGCCGGCCGATTTCGTTTTCGGATGACAATGCTGACTTTCCAAGCCCCGTCGTGCCGCCGGGCTTGCCATGCGTGCTGTTTTTGGCGCCAATTCTGATCACAGCTGGCGTCGTCGCGACGCGGCGACCGATCGTGTAGTCTGCCCGACGGAAGATGACGCCTTTTCCCGCCATCCTTGCGCAGACCAGCGCTGAATCGTGGTGGTCGTTTGCGCTCGGGTTCAGCCTGATGGCAGGGCTGATCGTCCTGTCCGGTTTGTTTTCCGGCAGCGAAACAGTGCTTTTCGCGATCACTCCGGCGCAGCTCAAGCGCGACGCCGCCAGCCAAAACCCCCTTCGCCGGCTCGCCGCGGACCTGATGGCGCACCCCAAACGCACGCTGACGACGGTGTTGATCGCGAATACGTCGGTGAACGTGCTGTTGTTCGCGACATCGGTGGTCGTATTCGGAGCGCTCGCCGCGCGTCACGGCGAGTGGATCAACTATCTGGCCGCCGTCTTCAGTGTATTGCTCGTCATCGTGCTCGGTGAAGTCACGCCCAAGATCATCGGCGTCACAATGACCCATCAACTGGCGCCTTACGCGGCGGGCCTGATCGGCGGTGTCGGGATCGTATTCGGCCCAATCGGCCGCATGCTCGACGCCGTCGTGATCGAGCCGCTCAGCCGGATCCTCTTCGGCAGCACGGCAGCGCGGAAGACAGTATCGTCGTCGGAAGATCACCACCTGACCCGCGCAGAACTCAAAGCGTTGCTGGAACTCAGCCGTCGTCATGGCGTCATCAATCCGGTCGAGGACACCTGGCTGCGCGAAGTGATCGATCTCCGCGCCTTGCGCGTGCGCGATGTGATGACGCCGCGTGTCCGCGCGGTCACGTTTGATGTCGACGGCTCGCCGGACGAGTTGCGAAGGCTGATGCGCGACACAAAGCGGAAGAAGATCCCCGTCTACGATGACAGCGTCGACAACATCATCGGCATGATTTACGCGAAGGTGCTTTTCTTCGAGCCCGAAAAGTCGTTACGTGAGCTCGTCCAGCCCGTTCGCTTCGTTCCGGAAATCGCCAGCTGCGAGCAACTGCTCGAGCACTTTCGCAGCACGCGGTCGCAGGTCGCGGTCGCCGTCGACGAGTTTGGCGGAATGGCCGGGATCGTCGCGCTGGAAGACGTCGTCGAAGCCGTGATTGGCGATGTTTATAACCCGGAGGATGATCGCGACGAGCCCGAGGTCATTCGCGTTTCCGAAACGGAATACGACATTAGCGGGCAGCTCAACGTCACCTGGTGGGCCGAGACGTTTGGCGTCAAAGCGCTGGCCGATCGAGTTCGAACAGTTGCCGGACTCGTCGCCGCGCAACTCGGCCGCGCGCCGGCGGCAGGCGACGCGATTCACTTCGGAAACGTCGAGTTGGAAGTTCGATCGTGTCGCGGCTGGCGTGTGGATCGCCTCACGCTGCGCTTGTTGGAAGATGATGCGCCGGCAGAGGGCGCCGAATGATCGTCGCGCTGCTGGCCATTGGCGCGATCGCGGCGCTGCTCGCGTCGGCTTTCTTCTCCGGGGCCGAAACCGGGGCCTACAGCATCAACCCTGTTCGATTGCGCGTCGAAAGCGAAGGCGGCTCGCATCGTGCGCGCCGCCTCGCGCGGCTGATGGAGCGCCGAGAGGACATCGTGATCACGACGCTGGTGGGCACCAACATCGCTGACTATTGCGCCACAGCGTGCGTCACCGGGCTGCTTCTGGCGACCAGCGCCTCGCCGACGCGCGCCGAACTTATCACCACCGCCATCGTGACGCCACTGGTCCTGGTGTTTGGCGGCGTGTTGCCGAAAGACTGGTTCCGCCGCGAAGCCGATCGATTGATGCTGATCGCTTCGGGGCCGCTGGCGATCATGGCCGCGATGATTCGATCGCTCGGATTGACGGCCATGTTGCGCGGCTTCGTCCGCTATCTGACACGCTGGCTGAACCCGGACGGAAATGAGCAGGCGGTACTGCTGCCGCGCGCACAAACTGTCGCATTGCTCGAAGAAGGCGCCGTACGCGGCGGACTGTCCGCGTTTCAACGCGAAACGATGGAACGCGTCATGAAGCTGGGCGGCGTGCGCGTGCAGACGATCATGACGCCCTTGAACCGCGCCGCGATTCTGCCCGACACAACATCCCGTGACGACTTCCTGCGGGTCGCGCGCATGTCACACTTCTCGCGCATCCCGATCTGGCGCGACGCCGCCAGCAATCTCATCGGCGTCATCAACGTCTACGACGTGCTGACCGATGACACAGGGCGCGACGTGCTCGACTTCCTCAAGCCCGCCGTGTACATCCCGCCGGGCACGACCGCACCGGCGGCGCTGCTGCGTTTGCAGCAATCGCATGAAGCGATGGCGATCGTCCGCGACGCGAACGGCGCCTGTATCGGCCTGCTGACGATGAAAGACCTCGTCGAGGAAATCGTTGGCGAACTCGAAGATTGGTAGCCGAGCGCCGCCGCGCTACTGGGCCCGCGCCTCATTCCTAAGCCTACGGCTTGTTCAACCGCGCGCGAATCTCCGTCAACTCCCTTTGCGGATCCACGCGATCCTGGATCAGCGACGCCACATACTTCCACAATACGCGCCCATCTGATCCGATCAGAAAATGCGCCGGAATCGCGATGTCGCCGCCGTCCGGCCCGCCGCCTTTGTGGCGCAGGCCATAGGCGTCGATCGCCGTCATGTCAGTGTCGCTGAGAACGCGGAACGGCAGTTTGTTCCGTTCCGCGACGCGCGCGGCGTCTTTCGGCGCATCAGCCGAGATCGCGACCAGTTCGCCGCCTTGCTTGACCATCTCATCGTTGATGACTCCGAGCCCGCGGAGTTCTGACATGCAGCTCAGTCACCAGTGGCCGCGATAGAACACCAGCAGCATCGGTCCCGATTGCAGCTCGCGGGCGAGTTCAACCGGCCGACCGGTTTGATCGGTCAGCGTAAAGTCCGGCGCGGCCGCGCCAATGCCCATCGCCTCCGCGCCCGGCGGGAGCTTCGCCAGAGTCGTGAACGCGACGACCGCGAAAACCAGCAGCACGCTCGGCGCGCCGCCGACGATCCAGCCCATGACGCTGCGCCGCCGCATCGCGCCGACCAACCCGCCGACGGCGGCGATGGCCACCAAAGCGAACGTGGCCGCGCCCGTCGAACGCTGAAACGGGTTGTCCATCAGGACGACATAGGCGACCGGCGCGGCCAGCGCGAGCAGCAGCGCGACCCACATCAACGGCCAGCCGCCGCGCGATTTTGCGGTGGGCGAGACCGGCGGTTCGTTCGTCTGATCAGTCATAGGCCTCCTTCATGGCGCCACGGAGCGCCCGCGAGCCACTTTGTGTCGCCGGAGTTGCGGTTGCGTCCCGTTGATTCGCAAACGTCGACCGGTTGGCGTCAATCACCTGAACCGCAAACGCGCCCGCCGGCAGCCTCGCCGGGCCGGAAATTGACGCGATTTGGGGCGGTTGCTAAACTCATTGATTCGATAGACGGCCCCCATCGTCTAGTGGCCTAGGATATCAGGTTCTCATCCTGGAGACAGGGGTTCGAGTCCCCTTGGGGGCGTAGGGCGGTTTTCGGCGACGCCGAAGGCCGCTTTTTTTGTTGGATCACGCCTGCATAGGCCTTCCCCCCGGCACCGCCATCGCCTTAGGTGGTTAGAGCCTGGAGCATCTCGACGACCTCGGCCTCGGCCTTGAACGCGACTTCTGAGCTTTCCAACGATGTGATGACCCAATACGCACGCATTACGGCAAAGCAGGCCAAGGCGGCGCCAGCGCCGACCGCGATCGGACTAAACCCGGGATCATCGGTATCCGGCAGGAGCACGCTGCCGTGAACATACCGACTCTGAAGCCTGTAGACCTGATTGTACTGATAGTGGGCGTGCTCTTTTGCGAGAGTGTTTCCCATCCCTTCATTACGCGAGGCTATCTCGCGCACGATCTGCTCGAAGCTGGGAACGTCGTCAACGGAATCCAAATTGAGTTCACACAACTGGGCCTTACGGGTGTCCCTTAGGTTCCTTGCAAACGTTGCATCCGGGTCAGATGAAAACGCGCTCACTGAATTGGCCCACGTAATATCCACATTGATCAGATAGGCAGCTAGGCGATTCCATCCATCCGGAGTCACTGCGGCCCAAAGCACTCTCGTTGCCGATTCGAAAGCGGTTCGCGCCAGTGGGATGGCGCAGACTTGGAGTTGAGGCTGTTCAAAAAGGCAAGCCATGCCATCGACCAGGCAACAAACGTAGTCTCGAATTCGTCCGACGCTGTAAGGCCCTACATCCAAGTCGTCGTTGCTGAGGTCAATCGGAACATTCGCGCGAAGGGCATCCCGCAGAGTAACAAGCAACTTGAGTACATTCTCGGCTTCCAACGAATCGTCCTCATTTCGGAATCCATTCAAGGGAGTTTATCACTTCCCCACCACGCATCCCCACCAACGCGTCCACACCGAGTCGCGTCTTGCTCAACCGATGCGGCGCCGCATAACCGACCGGCACGATCATTGGCACAATCAGCGACCGCGGCAGGCCCAGCACGCGTTTCAGGCGCCCTTCGTCAAATCCCTCCATCGGAACCGTCGCCAGCCCCGCCGCGTGGGCGGCGAGCATGAAGACCATCGCCGACAGCGACACCTGTTTGATCAGCCATGCGGATCGATGCACGGCCGGCATGCTTGGGATCGGGCGAAACAGCCGCGCGATCGGCGCGATCGTCGCCTTCCACAGCCATCCCAACCCGGCCGGCCCGGTCGAGAACGCCAACGGCACGAACTCGCGCAGCTTCGCCTCGTACTCCGGCGAGATCGAGCCGTTCTGTAGTTCCATGCGCACTACGCGTTCGAAGTTCGTCGCGAACACATCGCGATCGCCCGCGAATACGACGACCGCCGGCGCCTGCGTGATCTGCCGCTGATCCATACAGGCGGGCAGGAGCCGCTCGCACAGCGCCGCGTCCGTCACCACCACAAACCGCGTCGGCTGCAAGTTGTAGCCACTGGGCGCCCACCGCGCGATGTCCAACAGCCGCCACAATAGCGCATCGGGAATCGGATCAGGCAGAAAGTCTCGCACCGATCGCCGCGTCTTCGCCAGCGTCTCAAACGCGTCGAGCGACGGCCCCGCGCCATCAATCAGGTTATCACTCATATCGAAAACCGGCTTCCTTCGCTGTCAGCGCTGGTTCGCGCAATTGCTGCGTGTTCGGGGGATCGCGTCATGTCGCCGCGCGACCGATAGAACATTACCGCCGGCCCGGGAGGCGGGCCACGGCGAACTTCGGATCGCGAGAAACCGCATGCCGCCATTCGGCGTGATGTTCCATCATTTCCACGATGAGCCGGACAAGGCCGCCGCGGCGCGCCATCCGCGCGGGCAGGGCTCGATCAGCGCGACGACGCTTAGCGAAATGCTCGATGATCTCGGCGATCGCGTGATCCCCGCGCGCGAATACGCCGAGCGCGCGGCGGCGGGACAGCTAACCGATACAGATGTCTGCCTGACATTCGACGATAATCTGCGGTGTCAGTTCGACGTCGCGGAGCCCGTCTTGAAGGAGCGCGGCCTGACCGGTTCTTGGTTCGTCGCTACAGGCACGCTGCGCGGCGAGGCGCCGAAGCTTGAGATTTACCGGCGGTTTCGCGACACGCGTTTTGCCAACATTGACGATTTCTACGAGGCGTATTTTCGCCTGCTGGCGGCGACGCCGCTAGCGGAGCGCGTTTGCGAGGCGCTGCGCACATTTGATCCGAACGGCTACCTCGCGGAGTTCGCGTTCTACAGCGAAGCGGATCGGCGTTTTCGCTATGTGCGAGACGAAGTCCTCGGCCCGCGCGACTACGAGCGCGTGATGGATGAACTGATCGCCGCGCATGGCGTTTCTATCACTGATCTGGCGCGCGATCTGTGGATGGGCGAAACCGAATTGCGGCGATTGCACAAGGAGGGCCACGTCATCGGCCTTCATTCCCACTCGCATCCGACGCGGCTTGCGAACCTGACGCCGAGTCAGCAGCGCGCCGAATACGCTGACAATCTCGCTTTGTTGATGGACGTCACGCGCGAGCGCCCGACGACGATGTCGCATCCGTGTAACTCATATACCGACGCTACGCTCGCCATCCTGCGCGACCTCGGCGTAACGGTCGGCTTTCGCGCGAACATGGCGCCTGGCGGTGGATCGACGCTCGAACTTCCGCGTGAGGACCATGTGAACCTGCTCAGCGCGGCAGCCGTCAACTAAGGGGGAAAGCGCGTGCGCATCACTGTCTTTACCAGCAACCAGCCCCGCCATATCGCGCTGATCGAAACGCTCGCGCGCGTCGCTGACACCGTATACGCCGTTCAGGAATGCGTAACGACGTTTCCGGGCCAGGTCGATGACTTCTTCCGCAAGTCGGATGTGATGCGCGACTACTTCGGGCGCGTGCAGGCGGCGGAACAAGCCGAGTTCGGCGATGTCCGGTTCCTGTCGTCGCGCGTGCGGAGCCTGTCGCTGAAGATGGGCGACCTGAGCCGTGTTGCGCTGCGCGACTTGCAGTCGGCACTGGCTTCCGACGTCTTCGTCGTCTTCGGAGCAAGCTATATTCGCGGGCCGTTGTGCGATGCGCTGGTCGCGCGGAACGCGATCAACATCCACATGGGCGTATCGCCTTTCTACCGCGGCAGCTCGACGAACTTCTGGGCGCTGTATGACAACAAACCGGAGTATGTCGGCGCGACCATCCACCTGCTGACCAAGGGCCTCGACTCCGGCCCGATCCTCTGGCACGCGTTCCCGCCGACGGAAGCTTGCGACGCGTTCGCGCTAGGCATGCGCGCTGTGCGGGCGGCGCACGCTTCGGTCGCCCAGCGGATCGCCGACCGCGCGATGGCCGCATTCGAGCCGGTCGCGCAGGATCGTGCCCTCGAAATGCGCTACACCCGGAACGCCGACTTCAACGACGAAGTCGCGAGCGAATATCTCGGCCGATTGATGGCCCCGGACAAAATCGCAACGCGTCTTGCCGCTCGTCCGGTTGTCGGGCTGGTGAGTCCATGGTCGCCTAACTGCGCTTGCGTGTGTCCCGGCGGTTGCAAGGGGTCGCGCCCAAGGTCACCTGACCTGCTCGAGTTCACGCGCGAAGCCTGATCCAAGCCTAAGGTCTCGCGCAAGAAAAGAGGGGGACGACCGCTTGCGCGTCGCCCCCCGAATCTCCTCCCCCTGTCGATTCGGCTAGGTCCCGTAGACCGCCAATAGCGCCGCCAGGTCCGACAGGTCAACCATGTTGTCGCGATTGAAATCAGCCGCGGGCTCAAATCCAGGATCACCCGCGCTTAGCCCGAACGATGCAAGCAGCGCGGCCAGGTCGGAGAGGGTGACAGCGCCGTCGCCGGTCGCGTCGCCGGCGCGCAGGTCGATTCGCAAGACAGCGCCGGTGGCGCCGAATGGCGTGCCCGTATCGTTGACGAGCGCATAGAGTTCCCCGTTTCCATCCTGTCCCATGCCCAGCAGCGAGTGTCCCAAACCGGTTGCCCCGACCAGGTTGAACTCAACGATCGTGTCTGTGTCGTCCAGATAGAACAAGCGACCGTCATTGCTGAATGTCGACGCGAACTCGCCGAATACATAGCGCCCGATCAGCGGCGGGATGCGCGAGCCGCGATAAACAAAACCGCCGATGATCGCGATGCCGTCCTCATGGTCATATTCCGCGATCGGCGGAACGACATCGAGCGGCGCGCCAGGATTGACGTTCGTAATGAAGCCGGGCTGATTGCCGTCCGGCACAAAGAACGGCGAGCCCTCGTACGCGTTCCATCCGTAATTGCCGCCGGATGTCACGATGTCGACTTCCTCGACGAATCCCTGGCCGACATCCGCCAGCCAAAGGTCGCCATTCGCGGAATCGAACGAAAACCGGAACGGATTGCGGAGGCCGTATGCGAAGATTTCCTCTACAACGCCGGCCTCGCCAACGAACGGATTATCCGCCGGTATCCCGTAGTTCCCGTTGGCGGAGTTGTTGCCCGATGGATCGATGCGCAGCACTGAGCCGAGCGGATTGCCGCGATTCTGGCCGTTGCCATTGCCGTGGCCGAACACCGTTTCCGTGTCCTGATCATCGCGGGAGCCGCCATCGCCGAACGCGATGTAGAGCATCCCGTCCGGTCCGAAATTGATCGCGCCCGCGTTGTGATTGAACTGCGGCTCATCCACGCGCAGCAGTTCGCGAAAACTGGTCGGATCAATCACGGAGTTCGCGTCTGGCGGAACCGACATGGTTCGCCACTCGCCGATCACGGCCTGGTGATTGGGCGTTCGAGTCATAGGGATTGTCGAGAAGTCCGGCGCGCCGGTCGCGGGCTGCGACATATATGTGTAAATCAACCCGTTTGTCGCGTAGTTCGGATGGAACGCGAACCCGAGGAAGCCGCGCTCGTCGAACGTTCCCGGCCCGAAGGCGCCGAGGGGCACGAGTTGCGCGCCCACGTCCAACGTGAGATCCACAGATTGGTCCGGATTGATCCGCCACAACTCGCCGGACTGATCCGACACGTACAGGTAGTTCGGGAAACCCGGTGGGCTCGCTCCCCAGTTGGGCGCGGTCAGGCCGCTGGCGATCGGCGTCAGCGCGACATGCGTTTCGCCCGGCTGGATAGACGGTAGGAAGTTACCCAATCTCGGAAAGACGGCGGCCGTGTACGAGAAATCATCCATCACCGCGAAACCGCTGCCGCCGGTGTGTTCGAATTCGATCCGGCCGATCGGTAGTTGCGTCATCAGGTTGCGCGTGACGGATACTTGGGTAAATCCAGTTGTCGTGCCGTGATGTGTCGAGATCAGGTCGCCGACGGTGTCGTAGATGCGCACTTCACCTGCGCCCGAGACGGCCTGATCGCGAATGAATAGTTCAATCTGCTCAGCCGCAGTGCCGAATGTGACAACGCCCGTTTCGCCGGACGCGAGCATCCACGAATGCAAACCGGTTCGATAAAGCGAGAGAATGCCGACGGTTTGCGCGACGCCGCCTTCAAAAGTTACCTTGTGCTTGCCGACCCCAACGCTGAATTCACCGCCTAGCGCCGTGAACTCGAAACTCGTCGTGGTATCGACGGCCAATGTTGCACTCGGAGCCGCTAGTCCGAGCAGGCAGACAATCAGCAAGACGCGCGATGAGCGCATAGCACACCCCCGTTTTTCTGGCCTTGTGTTTAGACTAGATTCGCCCGGCGACAATGGTCGACTGTCGCCGCGGAACCGGCTGAGCCGCTGAGATCCGCGCTGAATAGCCGGTCGTGTATTCAAATGTCGCGCGGCGGGGAAGTGCTTGCAGCAAGTTCGACAATTCAAAAAGAAGGGCGGCCCGTCCGAGCCGCCCTTCACGAGGTCAGTGTTGCAGGACTTGACTACCGCGTCTTCAGCAAGTCGCGAATCTCGGTCAGCAGTTTCACATCCTGCGGCGGTTCGGCCGGCGCGGCCGGGGCGGCTTCCTCTTTGCGCTTCAGCGTATTCATCGCCTTGACCACCATGAACAACGCGAACGCGACAATCACGAAGTTGATGATCGTGTTAATGAACTTGCCGTAGGTCAACGCGACTTCCGGCCTCGCGTCCGTTTTGGCCTGCAGGACAAACAGCTTGTCCGCAAAGTCAACACCGCCCGTGACCATGCCGAGCGGCGGCATCATCACGTCCGCCACCAGCGAATTCACGACGCCTGTAAACGCCGCGCCGATGACGATACCGACCGCCATGTCGACGGCATTTCCCTTGATCGCAAAATCCTTGAATTCCTTGATCAACCCCATTTCGCTCTCCTTCGTTGGCGGCCGATACGGCCGGATATGGTCGCGCAGACGCGTCTGGCGCGGCCGGACTTCAAAGCGCCCGAGGTCGGATTGTCGCATCGAACCGCTGGTTAAGCCAACGAAGGCCGGGTTGCAAGAACCCGGCCTCCGTTGCTGAGAAGGAGGCGAATCGTAAGTGGGGCGCCGCTGCTGGGCGCCGCGCTTCCAGTGTCAGCAGGGCAAGCCGAAACTG
>JAGQOO010000056.1 GCA_020427345.1 Phycisphaerales bacterium
GACTTGCCGCGGACGCTGAAGTCGCTGCCGCCTTTGCCGCCGCCGAGCGGCAGCGTGGTCAGCGCGTTCTTGAACATCTGCTCAAAGGCGAGGAACTTGATGATGCTGAGGTTGACGGAGGCGTGAAAGCGGAGGCCGCCTTTGTAGGGGCCGAGCGCGCTGTTGTATTGCACGCGGAAGCCGCGATTCACCTGCACATCGCCGCGATCATCCACCCACGGCACGCGGAACATCAAAACGCGTTCGGGCTCGACGATGCGTTCGAGAATGCGTTGTCTTCGATACTCCGGATGGCGATCGAGCGCGGGCTGCACACTATGGACGACTTCCTCGACCGCCTGTTTGAATTCCGGCTCATCCGGATCGCGCACCAGCAACTGATCCACGAGCGCCTTAGCCGCGTCACCCATCTGGTTGGAACTCCGAAAAAGTCGTCCACCGCCGCAATGGCGGAATGAGTCAGCATAGCGTGGAATTGCGCGTTTCCAAGGGCGGCGGCTCCCCTCGGGTGAGGCGTCGCGTCCGCGTGATTCGGCTCGGGCGCCGGAGGGGGAGAGGGGACGTTATACTATTGCTGAAAGCGGCGCGCCGTATTCAAAATCGGAACCTGGAGTCGTCGTGGAAGTTTGGAAAGAGTTCGAGCAAAACGTCGTCACGCACTCGGCGGCGCATCACCTGATGGCCATCGATGACCTGATCCGCAAGGTCGGGTACGCGCGAGTATCGGACATTGCCCGCGAGCTCGACATCACCCGCGGGTCGGTTTCGATTTCCCTGCGCCCGCTCAAGGACGCGGGTTTGATCATTCAGGATGACAACCGTCATCTTCGCCTGAGCCCAAGCGGGCAGGCCCTCGTCGACGCGATCAAAACGAAGCGCGCCGTCGCCCAGCGCTTGTTTCATGAGTTCTTCGGCGTCGACGCCGAACAGGCCGAGATTGACGCTTGCAAACTCGAGCATCTGATCAGCAACCAGGTGGCGCAGCGCGTATTGGCGTTCCTTCGTTTTATCGACTCAGGCGATCCCGCCGTCTGTCGGTTCCTGCAGGCGTGGCGGGGTGTGGACCCCGTCTGCAACGGAACGCCGGAAACCTGCCCGAGTTGCCAGGGCGGCTGTCTTGCGGAAAACGTCGAGCGCTAGCCCGTCGGAAAGGACCCATGAGCACACTCTCGCGTGATGAACTCGTCAGCGAACTGAGCCGGATATTCGCCGAGGAGGTCGAGGCGGCGACGCGTTACATCCATCTGCTGAACTCGGTGCGCGGGATGGACCGGCTTGTCGTCGAGCCGATCCTGCGCGAGGGTGTAACGGAGACGATCCAGCACGCGGAGGTGATCGCGCGCAAAATCCGGTCGCTCGGGCGCGTGCCGCGCCTGGACATCAAAGTGAACTGCCCGCCGGAGGCCATCAGCGGGCGAGAGGCGCTGCGGCAGGCGCTGGTTTTTGAAGAGGCGGCGTTGGAGGGGTACCAGGACTTGCTGCGCCGAGTGGAGGGGGACGTTCCGCTGGAGGAGTTCGTGCGCTCCCAGATCGCGCTCGAGTCGGAGCACGTGGCCCAATTGCGCGAGTTGCTCGACGAGTAGGGAAAAGGGTGAGGCGCGCGGCCAGACGAGCAAGACCGCGCGCCCCGTGCGGGAGACATCCGCATTTTCCGCGCCGGTCTAGCGGCAGTCTTCACCAAACTGAGACAGCAACGCCGCCAGGTCCGCGAGATCAACGCATCCGCTGTGGTCTGCGTCAGCGAAGTGGTTGAAGCCCGCCCCCGTGTCGCACTGTCCGAATGACGCGAGCATCGAAGCGAGATCGGCCAACCCCACAAAACCGTCGTAGTCGATGTCGCCCGGACAGTCGGCGTCGACAAGCAGAAACGCGCGAGTGGCGACGAAGCCGTTGATGTCCGTCTCGTCGGTTTTCAGCGCGTCGCCGACAATCTGGCCGGCGTTGTTGATTCGTGTAACGCCCGCGCCGCGCAAGTCCCATGGCGACCCTGACGGCAGGAGATCATTCAGGCGAGCCCAACCAAATTCGGGTTCCCAAAGCCACACGCCGGGGTAAGGACCATCGAGGCCGATCGAAATCCCGCCGCCGACAACCTGCAGCGCGTTGTTGACTCCCGTGGGCGTGATCACGTCCTGATTCGGCAAGAACGTGAATCCGGCCGGCAAGCCGTGGGCCGCTTCCGGCAGCCACACGAACGCCCCGCCCGACTCGGACAATCCGGCGATTTCACCGTTGTCGTTGATGGCGGTGGCTGCGGCTTGGGCGCCGATGACCGGCGTCAGGTCGTGCATCCCCGCGCTCATCCCGTATGCCGGCGCGGGCAGCCAGAGAAACGCGTGCCACAGGTTGGTGTCGGCGTACGCCGTGCCGACAATCTCGCCATGCGCGTTGATTCCATATGCGTAGGAGTAGAGGTCGTTGGCTGTCCGCAGGGTCCCAAGGTCCTCGACATTCCAGGCCCCGCCATCCCACGTCCAGCGCACGGCGCGGAAGCCGATGTCCAGCGCCTGCCCGGCGAGTTCGAGGTTGTCGTTCATCGCCTCTGCGATTGAGGAATGACTTCCCTCCAGAATCGGTAGTTCATTGAAACCGGCCGGTATTCCCGCGCGAGGAGCCGGCATCCAGAGGATTGGCGTGTAACCCGCGGGGCCGGTCGTTTGGCCACAGACTTCACCAAAGTTGTTGATGTCGATCCCTGCGCTTTCACATCCGAGCGACGAACACAGCGGCACGCCCTCGACGGCTCCCATGTCAGTCAGCGCGTTCATGTCAAAGTCGTATAGGAATCCATGGAACAGATACGGGATCGCCCCCGGGCCGCCAACGACGCCGGGTGTGCCGGAGAACGCTGACTCACCGCAGATATCGCCGAAGTCGTTGATGCCGAAACCGAACGTCTGGCGGTCGGCGATCGTGCCGGGGTCGATGACGCGAAAGCGGCGCGCCTCGCACTCATCGGGGTTGCCATTCTGGTTCACGTCTTCGCTGAAGCCGTTCAGAATATCGCATGAGTCCGCGATGCCGTTCAGATTGCAATCACGTTCACATTCATCCGGAACACCGTCGCCGGCGCAGTCCTGGCTGGTTCCAGTCGCGATATCGCATTCGTCGGGAACGCCGTTGCGATTGCAATCCGAGCTGGTTCCTGCCGCGATGTCGGTTTCGTCGGGCACGCCGTTAAGGTTGCAGTCTTCCTGACACTCGTCAGGAACCCCGTCCCCGTGAATGTCGATACTGGTTCCGTCGGCAAGATCACACTCGTCCGGGCGTCCGTTATGGTTGCAATCGGGGACGCCGAGGAACGCGATCTCGGTAGTGTCATTGATCCCGTTGTTGTTGCAGTCTTCCCCCCGGGCGACGTTGGTCATCAAGGCGGCGCAGCTAAACGCCACAGTGCCCGTTGCGAGGAACCGTTTGAAGGTCACAGGCTCTCTCCTTCGGCGGATTTCTCCGCCTTGGCGATTGGCTCGCGTTGGTGAGCATAACCCGTTGGGCCTGTGGGCACAATGAATATCTGGACAATTTCTGGAAACTTGCTAGAATGGCGTGGTATTGCTGGATTGGCCAACATCCGCCTGATCCAGCGCTTGGCGGTGTTGATTGGGTCTCTGGGGGCGAGGACGATTGGAGATAATGCAGCCAGCGCCCGAATCATTCCCGCAGCAAGTCCGGCGCGTGATGGGCGACGTGCGCTCCGCGGTGGGCGCCGTCCTGCGCGAACTGCCCGGTGACCCTTCGCGCCCCCACGAAGTGCAAAAAGCCCTCAAACTGGATCGCAAGCTCGGTTGGAAGGTGTCTCGGCTCGTGTCCGATGCGGACCCGTTTGCGGCGACGCGGTTCATGCTCGCACCGCAGGCGCTGCGTATTTTCTTGACGGCGGCGCGACGCAAGGGGGCAAGCGATGACCAGATCCAAGACGTCGAGCGCGCTGCGCGCAGCTTCGACGACATGATCGCGCGACACGCCGGCGATCGTAGCTCGTTCGACATGCTGATCGCGGGGCTTACGCCGGAGGATCGCGCGGCGGCCGACCTTCTGCACAAGCGGCTGGCCTTTCAAGGGATGAGTTACCTGCTGGGCCTGCAGGCGCGGGCGCACATCGTCGCGCTGTTCCTTAACGTGAATCCCGAGGACAACCGGCGCGTTGATTGCGTCACACTAAGCGGGTTCGTCGGACTCCGGCGCTTGCGAGAAGGCGTCCCGTTCATCGTCACCCGACTGCGAACCGTTGACGATGACGGCGTCGACCGTGCGCGAGCCCGGCTGGAACCGCTCGATCCCGCCGTCGACGCCAGTCAGGGCGTCGCGGTGCTGCCGGAGTTCTGCGCGCCGTCTGATTTGCGCCTGATCAGCAGAGCGGCTCCTGGTGGGTTTACCAATGTTGAACTTGAGCCGGCGGGGCTTGGCGACACCGCGGCGCAGACCCTGTTTGTCAGCAGCGTATGGCGCGGGGCCGTGTCGCGCTACCGCGACGCCCACAACGATACCGGGCACTCACATGCGACAGTGCGCACGCCTACCCAAACGCTCATCATGGACATTGTGGCGCATCGTGACGCGTTTGGTCCGATTGTTGCGCGGTCCGAAGTTTACTCGGATGTCGACGTGGGAACGGTGCTGCCGCCGACCGCGCGACCGCTGGATCGGCTTCCATTGACGGAGGCCGCAGTGAGCCTGGGAAGTGGCGCGCATGCTCTGCGTTGCCCGGAGGCGCCGGACTATGAGCGCGCGGGGCAGTATGTGTTTGCGCGCATGGGCTGGAGCGCGGACGAGTTCGAAGCGCATCGTGTCCGCGTCGAGTTCCCGCTGGCGCCCTCATCGGTCCTGCTGTCGTTCGGGTTGCCGAGCGCGCCGGTCGACATGCCCCGGTAAACCCGCGCGAGAATTGCGCAATCGGCATTGTTGGCGTGCGAGGCTTGTCGACATTGCGTTTGGCGCGCCGCCGGCGCCGATTCTTTCAATACGTCCCGCGCGCCGGGGCGTCGAATCCAACTTGGAGACTAAGCGCCATGCCGCGTCGTTCATTACTACTATCCGTTTCGGCGCTCCTGCTGATTCTGAACGCCGGCTGTCCGATTTCGCTGACAGCGTTGCAGAATGCGCTGAACCCGGACATGACCGACCCCAACGACGTCATCCCCGGCAATGGCGATGTGGCGGAGCCGATCGGGTCGGTCGACGGAACACTGTGCGATGACACGCTGCTCGCGATCGAGACGGGTGATGAAACGCTGGTTTTCGAGCCGAGCGGCTCCGGGTCATTTCAATTCTGGTTGCGGCAGGATAACGTCTCTTATGATGGCCAGACCGGCGAACTGGTCAACGTAACCCGCCAGCTGCGGCAAGCCGCTTCGCTCATCGGTTCGATCGAATCGAGCACGACGATTCTCGATATCTCGCCAATAGTGGGATCAATCCGCCTCGCGGACAGCACGTTTTGGATTTTGACGGGGTCAGACCTGACGGTGATCAGCACGTGGCTACGGTTTCACGACGTCATCGTGATCAAGCCGCCGAGCGGCGCTGAGCGGACGATCCTGTACGTCGACTTCTGTGAAGCCGAGCGCTTCGAGCCGGGTTAGTCATCGCGCGAAAAAACGCCGGCCATCGCGTGCCTTGCGATGGCCGGCCGGGTACGAGGTCGGCGCCTCATGCGCCGCCCCCGGGACATCCCCAGGAGGGGTTGAATGTCCTGCGCCGCGCGCGCTCATTCGCGCGGCGCCGCTCAACTAGTTACAGACTTCACCAAAGTGCGCCAGCAGGGCGGCCAGATCGGCGAGATCGACCGTGCCATTGCCGTCGAGATCGCCGTCGGCGCGCGACACACCCGACGTTCCAAAGTGCGCGAGCAGGCTGGCGAGATCAGACAGATCGACCATGTTGTCGCCATTGAGGTCGCCTTCGCACGTCACTTCCGTCAGCAGAAACGCGCGCAGCTCGCCGTCGTGGCGTCCGCGGCCGACGATTTCGCCGGCGCTGTTGATCGCCATAGCGTGTGTCAGTTCCCAACCCTGAGTGACGATGAGTTGGTTCAGGTTGTGCATCATCCCATCGCGCCACAGGAACGCGTTCCAGTCGGACGTGCCGACCACATCGCCCGCGGCGTTTACGCCATAGGCCTGGCTCGTGCCGCCCTCGACTGTTCCGAGGTCGGTGAACCCCGTTACGCTCGACCCGACCATCCGCGCGCGGAACGCGTGCGGGCTGCCGTTGGCGAGATCCGCCGAGCCGACGACCCAGCCGCCGTCCTCGGTGTCGTAGGCGTCGCTCCGCTGGCCGCCGAGCGTGCCCATGTCGATCGGATTACCTGCCACCCACGCCGTGGCGCGGTTGGCGCCGGCGGCGTTGGTCGATCCGCCGACGATCAGGCCCTCGTTGTTGACGGCGCGGGCGGCTCCTTTGCCTCCGGTTAGTGTCGGAAGGTTGTTCATCATGCCGGCCTGCCACGTAACCGGCGTGACGCCGCCGAGCGTGTCGAGCTGCATACCGACAACGAAGTTGGCATCGTTAATACCACGCGCTTCGAACGCGCCGAGTTGCGTGGTCGTGCCGTTGTGCCAGATCGCCGCGACACCACCAACGTCGCCGAGGTGGAATTGCACGCCGACCGCGTGGCCGCCTTCATTCACGCCGAAGGCGATGGCCTGTCCACCCGGAAACGGATCGAGTTCCGACAAAGCGCCGTCGAAGCTGAAGCCCATGACGGCGTCGTGGTCGTTAGTCGTGGCCTGACCGACTACCAGGCCCGCATCGGATATGTCCCACGCGATGCTGCTGAATCCGCCAAGCGTGCCGAGGTCGGTTACCTGATACGAAGGCGTCTGGCTCACTGCGGTCGTCGCCAGCGCTCCTAACATTGCTATACAAAATGTGCGCATGGGCGGCTCCTAATCATCCATCCGGTGGGGGAACGGGTCATCGGGCATCGTGGTGTGACAGACGGTACAAGTATTCAGCACGCCGGAATGTCCCTGCAGGCGCTCGGCCTGAAGGTTGTCGGCGGCGGTGACATTCGGGCCGATCGCATGCGGGCTGCCGTGGCAGGTGACGCACATAACGCCGCCGTGACCGCGCGAATCCTTGAACAGCTTGCCCGGCTCTTCGAAGTCGAAGCCGGCGCGGGTGTGGCAGTTGCTACAGCGCGGCTCATCCACCCACGGCGTACGCGCGGTCGAACCGACCGCGGCCAGATCGCCGTGGCAATCGATACAGTTGACGCCATTCGCCAGGTGCACATCGCGATGGCACTGGGTGCGAACGCCTGGGTGGCATGCGTAGCACTCGTTGGCGAGGCTCAGCACACCGACGCGCGACGCGTGGGCGCCGTGCATGGCGTGCGACAGCATCGAGACGCCGGGGACGCCCGCGGTTCCGAGCGCCGGATCGGCGTGACAACCGGCGCAAAGCACGGGTTTGCTGGCCTCAAGGTTCGTGCCGTGGAGGCGATCGTGGTCCCTGAGGATGTCGGTTTCCATTGATACGCCCGGATCGTTGTGGCACAGGTTGCAGCTGAGTTCCTGCGATACGGGAATGACAGTCGTCGTGCGTGCCACTTCCGTGCCGTTCAGTTTCGCTGTGATGATGCCGAGCGGATACGGGTTCAGGCGACCGCTATCGTCGATCGGCGTGACCGGAATCCCAATGGCCTCGTAGAAGCGCGACTGGCGATCCATCGAACCGCTCAGGCCTTTGCCGCCCAGGCCGATGTTGGGCGGAATCGCGATTCCGAACAGGGCGGGCGCGTACTTCCAGAAGTTGGTCTTGTCGGCCGACCGCGTGTTGTTGGCAATTGAGTAGTCGAGCGTGATCTCGTCTTCACTGATCACGTTTGGTCCGCTTCCGCGCCGGATTACCTGCGCACGCAGGTTGTTATACGGCGGGAGGATGGCGATTTCGGAGAAGTCCTCATTCATGCAGTGCATGCCGAGGTCGTTGTATGCGACCACGATGTACGAAGACGTCCCGGGGCCAAGACCAAGAAGGGGGATGGTCCCGACCGCTATCAGCGCGATAGCGGGCACGGCAAATCGCATTTTCTTTAGTAACTTTGGTTTCATGCCTCGAATCTCCATAGTCGAATCGGGACCATCTGTGTTCCCTCCCTTTTTTTGTGTGTTGCGGCGGCCTACGAGCAGAACGGGCGCGGCGGCGGCGGCGGATCCTCATTCTCCACCTCGGGCTCCGGCTCCGGCTCAGGCTCAGGTTCGATCGGCGCGTTGAGGGCGACCGCAGTCGCGCTCGGGAACATCTCGTTCGCGCCGACGCGGATTTCGATCGGCATACCAAGCGTGATGTCGGCATAGGACGCCGGCAGTCCGGTCGCCAAGTCGACGTAGGTCGTCTGGTCGTTGACGTAAACCGACACATTCAGCAACGCCATGCCCGCAGGACCGATGCCCTGTACGCGGCCGCTGAGGCGGACCTCGGCCTGTGCGTCCTCGACACCGATTTCGGTGGCCGTGAAGGGACCGTTGGCGGCGAAATCGCCCTTTACGTCAACCCAATCCCCAACGTTGATGTCAGCGAATGAGTCGGCGTTGGCGATATCCGTGTTGGCGGTCACGTTGTAGATCAGGTTGCCGATCATGATCTGAGCGGTTGTCTTGGCCAGCACCGGACCCTGAACATCCGCCAGGCTGCCGTTGGCCGGCATGACCTGAATGTTGGCCGACATCGTGCGCACCACATTTGCGGAAACGCGCGAAGTGGCCATTGTCGTTCCGGCCCCGTCGGACGTGATCAGCTGGATGGCGACCTTTGAGCCTTCGGCAAAGGCGCCCGGGAGCAGCATCAGCTGCGCGGCGCCCTGCGCATCGAACGTGCCGGACACGCGCGGCGTGGGACCGGGCGTCGGGACGGCTTGCGTCGGATTCACGCTACCTACGCGTACCCCGTCAGTGGCGTTGAGGCGCGGCGCGCGCGTGGCGCGGCCGCGCTGCTCGGTTTGTTGTCCCAGGATCAGCGTGTACTCAACGCCGGGCAAGCCCGACATCTGAATATACGTGGGGTCCAAAGCCCCAAGCAGGACTTCCTGATTCGCATCTACGATTGGATTGAAGTTGACGCGGAGTTGCGGCTCAGTCCCGGCGAAGCTCGCGGCTGCTCCCAGCAGCGCGATCGCCCCTACGGCCAGTTTTCTCATCCTGACTCTCCTTAGTGATGAGACATCGTGCGAGGGATATCGCCCCCGCCTCCTCTGTGTCACAGACCCCGCCTTTGGCGAATTCGATACAACTTTTTGCGCCGGCCGCTGCTTGCCCGATCTGACTGAAACGGCCAATAATGGGTCGTGAGCAAGTCCTCTTCGCAGGCAGACGTCGAACTCGTCGCCCGCTGCCGGACCGGCGACGAGTCGGCTTGGGCGGAGTTGGTCGCGCGCTACGCGAACCTCGTCCACGCCATCACGTCCCGCAATCGATTCAACCGTGATGACGCCGATGACGTGTTTCAAGCGGTTTTCCTGCGGTTGCATCGCACAATCGGCCGGCTGCGCGAACCCGAGCGACTGGCGGCGTGGTTGGTGACGACTACGCGGCGCGAATGCCACCGGGCCGCGGCCCGCCTGGCCCGTCAACGCGTGGACACCGCGAATCTCGACGCGCTTGTTGAGGACGATGACTGGGTGGGGGCCTGGGAAAACCGCGATTTGGCCCGGCAAAAACTGGAGGAATTGGGCTCCCCGTGCCAGGAGTTGCTGACGGCGTTGTTTCTGGACCCGACCGGGCCCAGTTACAAGGAAATCTCGGAAAAGCTCGGCATGAAGCAAGGTAGTATCGGCCCGACGCGCGATCGCTGCTTCCGTCGGTTTGAGCGGCTACTTGGCGGTAGCGGGCCTTTTTGAAAGCAGACCGCGTATCTAGCGGTCGGGTCAGAGGGTCATCTGTGTGTAAGGAGCAAACATGACGTTCGACACACAAACCTTGCTGGCGTACGCGTTGGGAGAGACCCCGGAGTTGCGCGACCAGATCGAGCGCGCGATTCAAGAGGATTCCGAGATCGCCGAGCGTTATCGGGCCGTGCTGCGGACCGTCCTCGCGGGGCGGATCGCGGTGGATGCGGCTCCGGCCGATACGATCAAGCGCGCCAAGTCGATCGGCGCTCAGTCGCCGGCGCCGGTGCTGCCGTGGCGCCGCTGGTTGGACGAGCTTAGCCGAGCCGTTGCCACGCTCGTTTTCGACAGTCAGGCCCCGGGCGCGTTGGTCGGCCTGCGTGGCGCTGCGCCGCGTCAGTTAACGCTGTCGCATGACGACACGGAAATCGATGTGCAGATCGAAGGCGGTGACGATGGCGCGCGGACCGTTGTCGGCGCCATCATGGCCGCTGATGATGAACTCCCGGCGCCGGTCGCGGTTGTCGGTTCAAGCGGCGAGGTGCTCGCCGAGACAATGACCGATGAGCGCGGCGAATTCACTTTGTCGACGACGGCCGCGCGATTCTCGCTTGCGGTGCGACTGGGCGACCGAATTGTGTGCGGACCGGACGTCCCATTGGACGGATAACTCGTGCCAGCCGCCCGCCTTGAAGAGTTGTTGAAAACGCCTGCGCATGCGCGCGCGCAGTGGTTTCTTAGCGCGAGCTCCGATCCTGATCTCATTATGTCGCTCGGCGACGAGGCGGAGCGCCTCGCCCTTGTCGACGCGGCGAAAGCCCAGGAAGCGGCGCGCGCGGTCGTTGAACTCGCCGAAGCGTGCGGCGGGCCGCGCGAGCGGGCGCGGACGCGCCGGGCGGCGGCACAGGCGGCCGCGTATGCCGGTCGTCATGAGGAAGCACTGCGCTACTGCGAAGAGGCGCATGATCTCGCGCTGAATGATGCGCCAATCGAAGCGGGCCGGGCGCTGGCTGTGTCGATGCACCCGCTTGGCGAAATGACGCGTTACGAAGACGCGGAGCGGAACGGTGAACGCGCGCGAGCGCTACTGATCGGGGCCGGGGAGCCGAAGCTCGCCGCCCGGGCGGACATCAACCTCGGCGTCATCGCCGGCAATCGCGATCAGCCCGAGCGAGCGCTGACGTATTTCGATCGGGCAGCGGGGCCTTTGGCTGACGATCCGCTGATGTCCGGATATCTGCAGAACAACCGCGGCGAAGCGTTGTTGGCGCTTGGGCAGTTTTCCGAAGCCCGCGAGGCGTTCGCGGCAGCGATGCGCGCGTGCGAGAAAGCCGGCGCGACTTTGGCGGCGGCCATCGCAGAAGGCAACCTGGCGGATCTCGCGGCGCGCCGCGGACGGCTGGATGAAGCGACCCGGAGTTTCGAGAGCGCCGGCGAACGGATGCGCGCCGCCGGCGCGGACAGTCACGCGGCCCGGCTGTTGGGCGAGCAGGCGGAGGCGCTGCTCGCCCTCGGCCAATACGCGGCCAGCGCGGAGGCCGCCGGCAAGGCCGTGGAACTGCTTGAGGGGCATGGGCTGGCGCTCGACGCGGCCCGGGCCCGCGCCTGTCAGGGGCGCGCTTTCGCGGCGGTGGAGCGGGTTGGCGACGCGATTGAAACGCTCGGTCAGGCCGCCGACGCGTACGCCGGACTCGGTCACGAACTGGAGTCCGCCACAACGACATTGTCGGTTGCCGATGTCGCGCTGCGGCACGGTCAACTCGCGCTCGCGCGGACATTCGGTAGTGTCGAGTCGATTCTCAGCCGACGCGCGCTGAATCGCGCGCAGGCGATGGTGTTTCGGGCGCGGATTTCCGAACCCGCATCGGCCGAGGCGGACGCCGAAGCGGCGGTGGGGGAAGCGCGAGAACTGGACATTCCGCCGATGGTCGCAGAGGCCTTGTCGCTGCGCGCCAGCGCGCGTTTGGCCTGCGGCGACCGCGATCGGGCAGTGGCGGATATGTGGGAGGCGGTTGATGAACTCGAACGCGTCCGCGGCGCGCTGCCGGCGGAGTCGTTTCGCGCGACTTTCCAGTACGCCTACGCCGCGCTCTACGACGACCTCGCCTCGGCCTGTCTGACGCGGCCCGAGCCGGACCTGGATCAGGTGTTACGAGCTGTCGAGTTGCGACGATCGCGCCTGCTGGCGGACGCGCTGCGCAACCTGAAGATCGATCTGCCTGGCGACCTGCCGAGCGGGGAAGCGGCCGGGTTGGTCGCGCGGCGCGAACAGCTCACCGAAGAACTGCGCGTGTTGTACAGCACGCTGGCTGATGCCGGGCTCAGCGGGCAGCGGCCGCCGAATGTCGAGCGTTGGCGGCGCCAGGCGCTGGAGCGCGAGCGCGAAATCACAGAGATTGAGTCCCGCCTGGCGACGCGTGAGGGGCGGGCCGGTTTCGAAGGAGCGCCGTCGCTGGAGCGCGTGCGCGCGAGTATTCCGCCGGATACCGCGATCGTTTGTTTCGCCGAAGCGCGCGATACGATGTACGCGATTGCGATCGATCGTGCCGGCGCGAGCGTCGTCCGAGAAACGGGCCGTGTGCGTGACATCGTTGAAGCGGTACGCATCGCGCGGTTTCAAATCGCGCGCGGCGCGCGGCGTGGCGCGTCGGATCGCGTGCTGGATGACGCGCGCCAGGCGCTGGAGCGCCTGTACGAGATCACCATTCGCCCGATTCGCGAGCAGATCGACGGCGCGCGTCGCTGGATTATCGTGCCGTCCGGCGCGTTACAGGCCGCCCCGTTGCACGCCTGTTGGGATGGCCAACGCTACTTGCTTGAGACCATCGACATCGGCTACGCGCCAAGTGTCTCGACGTGGGTTGTATTGTCGGAGCGTCCGCCTGTTGGAGACGCGCCGTCGCTGGTTGTCGCGATTGGGGACGCCGGGACAGAGACCATAGCGGTTGAGGGCAAAGCGGTCGCCGAAACACTGGGTGCAACGCTGCTGGCTGACGACGAGGCGACTTCGGCGAACGTACAGGTTCATCTGAGTAGTGTTGGCGTCGCGCATTTCGCGTGTCACGGTTGGTTCTCGCCCGCCGCGCCGCAGGGCAGCGGGCTGCGATTGGCGGACCGGTGGTTCACGCTGCGTGACGCTTATCAGACACCGATCGATGCTGATCTGATTACATTGAGCGCTTGCGATACGGGGCAGGTCGCGGAGTCTGATCACGATCTGACGGGGGCGCCGTCCGCATTCCTGCGAGCCGGCGCGCGGTCCGTTCTGGCGACGTTATGGTCGGTCGCGGACGCCTCAACGTCCGAATTGATGAATAATTTCTATAAGTTTTGGAGTTGCCGAAGGGCGGATGGTAAACTGTCGGCGCTCTGTGAAGCGCAACGGGGGATGCTGGGGGAGAGGCCTCACCCGTTCTACTGGGCTCCTTTTACGATGCAAGGAAAGATGTGATGCGCAACGCGGCCCTGTTTCTATTCGCGTCGCTTGTAATCGGCTCGACCGCCCGGGCGGATTGCCCCGAACAGCCAGAGGGCACGAACGGGCACCGCAACGGGCAGGTGACGTTTCGGATCGCCGACTACGCAGACCCCGAGGCGACACTCGCGCGCGTCGCGGCAATGTACCCGCAATCGGCCATCGTTGGCCTGGTTCCTTCGCGGGACATATACACGCTGCTGTTGCCCGATTCGAGGATCGATTGTGATACGGTAGCCGAGTTGATCGAAGGTCTGGTACGCCCCGAAAGTGGACCGATCGATCCGAACCGCCCGCTTGAATACGCCGAACTGAATTTCGAATCTGAGGCGGCGGAAGGGAGCACGGGGTCGATCTATGTCGGTATGCGCGTCAATGTGGGTCGGGCGGGATATGCCAGTCAGGCCGGTTTGTCCGCACTCGGCGCGCAGGCGGCGCAGGCGAATTCGACCGGACGCGGCGTCGTCGTCGCCGTGCTGGATACCGGCGTTGATCGCACGCATCCGGAATTGCAGGGCGCTGTTCTGACCGGCTACGACTTTGTCTCGATGTCGAGCAATGTCGTCGATGTCGGCGACGGTAACGATTCCGACGGCGACGGGCTGACTGACGAAATGGTCGGCCACGGCACGTTCATCGCCGGTCTGATTCACAGCATCGCACCCGACGCTAAGATTGTTCCGGTCCGCGTGCTCGATTCCGACGGTTTCGGTGATGCTGCGACCATCGCGCAGGGCATCTACTTCGCGATTGATCGTGGCGTTGAGGTGATCAACATCAGCCTCGGCTCCACCAGTGAGTCGACGGTCATCAAAGAGGCAATCTACGAGGCGCGACACAAGGGCATCGTTGTCGCGACGGCGGCGGGCAATGACGGTTCCTCGTCGCGACGCCGCTATCCTGCCGCGATGGGTGAGGCGATGGGCGTCGCCGCGCTGGACGCGAACGGCGTCCGTGCGAACTACAGCAACTACAACAGCGACATCTTCATTAGTGCGCCGGGCGGCGACATGACCGGCGCCGACGCGAACAATCCGCAAGGGGCGATCGCCGGCATCGTCCCGAATGGTGAATACGCCTCCTGGGCGGGCACGAGCTTGTCGTCGGCGATGGTGGCCGGCGCCGCCGCGCTAGTCCGGGCCCAGCATCCGGAGTGGAGCCCGGATTCAGACACGGCTGATTCGGTCGAGCAAAAACTGCGGACGACGGCGGACGACATTACGGCTCAGAACCCGGCAATCGCGACGAAACTGGGCGCGGGTCGCGTCAATATCGGCGCTGCTGTCCTGAGCGGACCGGTCGCGCCGCCGCCGGGCGACTTCAACGCGGATGGCGTGGTCGACTTGTCCGATCTGGCTCGTTTGCTGACGGACTACGGCGCGGTGCACTCATCCGCCGACCTCAACGGCAGCGGCAGCGTGGACCTGTCGGATCTCGCGATGCTCCTATCGGTATTCGGCACATAGGGCGACTTTCGGCCTCACTTTGCGACCTGTTTCGGATGCCAGTGCGGCTCGCCGCAGGTCACTTCGCCTTTGAAGCAGCCTTGCGCGGTTTCGAGGCGGCGGCGTTCTGCTTGATGAGCTGTTGGTACTGCTTGATGTACTTCGCGCACGGCACGCGGCGAATCGCCTCGCCGACGACGTCAAGCGGCACATCCTCAAGACGCTTGAAGCGGATGCAGCACTTCCCCATGTCGAGTTTCTTGCCGGCCTTCGCCCACGCCTTGGGCAGCCAGTCGTCGACGCCTTCGCCGTATGCGGTCATCAGGTAAAGCGACATGTAGTTCTTCTGGGAGGCGAGGCCGGCGAATGGGACGGGCCGGCTCGGGTCGCAGTGATAACCGGCGGGATAGACCGAGTGCGGCACGTGGTATCCGATCATGCCATACTGGATGCCCTCCTCGTAGCCGTCATCGAGATTGTCGAGAATGGCCTTTCGCACCGCCTCGATCGCCTTGCGACGATCCGGCGTCAGGGCGGCGAGGTACTCCTTGACGGTTGTGGCGTCGGAACGCATTGACGGCTCCTGTTTTCGGGCACGCGATTGGCTTGTTCCGCGGCGATTGCCGACGGGGCGTCGCGTTTGTTGCGGCCCGACGAGTTCATCTTACCCGCTAACCCATAACCCTGAGCTCCCCGCAGCGTTGAAGCACAGACTACGGCGATTGGTCGCGATCCTGCCGGCGCTCCCACATCTTCGCCGTCATCACGCAACGAAAGCCGAGATGCTGCAGCGCCGTGTCCGGCGGGCAGGCCATGCGCGCGCTGGGGCGATAGCTGGCGCAATAGCTGTCATTGCACAGGAATGAGCCGCCGCGATAGACGTAGCTCTTTTCGGCGAGCGGGTTGCGCGGGTCGAGGCTTTTTTTCGGGCCGGTTGGAT
>JAGQOO010000057.1 GCA_020427345.1 Phycisphaerales bacterium
CAATTCTGTGGCCAAGTCCTTCCCCCACCCTTGCGCTACGCTTCAGGATGGGGCACCTAGGCCGTCTCGGCAGTGGTTCGGGAAACGCCGGTACTCAAACACGGCCGAGACGGCCGTGACACGCGGGCCGTGAACTGGCGCTCACCGGAAGCCATGTTAAGATCCAGCGATGGCCCTTACCCGGGAACAACTCGGCCGCATCGCCATGTGCGGATCGATCCGCGAGATGCGCGACCTGGCGGAAAAACACGCCGCCGTGCATGAGGGTCGCGCGGGTGCCCCATCCTGAGCGTAGCGAAGGGTGGGGGACTGACCAGATCGCGCGAGATTAGGGCCGGCGCACGACGAGTCCGTCCCCCAACCTTGCGCTGCGCTTCAGGATGGGGCACCTAGGCGGCGCTGGCAGGCAGGATGCCTGCCCCACCCGCGCGGCAGTCAGCAGACTCACTCGCGACCCTCATACACATCAAACCGAATCGCCCCATCGCTCAACGAGCGCGCCGGCTCTTCCGCCAGTGGCGGCGCGTCGGACATGCGTTTCACAACAACGCGCAATCCCGCTTCGCGCGCGATCGTGACAATCTCGCCCGCGTCCGGGTCGTCGCCGACGACCTCCCGCAGTATCCGCATTTCCTTCTTCACCAGCGCGGTCTTGCTCTTCGGCGGGAACATCGGATCGACATACACCGCTGACGCGAGCGACGCGTATTGCGGAATAACCATCTGAGCGGAATCTGAGGCGAGCGTGATGCGACCGACGATCTCGCGCAGCGTGTCGTCGTCGCTTTCCGCCGCGCGCCGCAAACCGTCCGCGAGTAGCGCCGCGATCGTCTCGTTTCGCTCACAGGCGATCACGCGCCAACCCGCCCATGCGAGCAGAAACGCGTCGCGGCCGAGACCGGCGGTCGCGTCGATCGCGGTCGGCTCGCCGTCGCCGCGCGACGCCTTCGCGATCGGCCCGATCGCGCGGAGCAGCGCCCCGGTCGGATGCTGCGCCCGACGGCGATAGCCGATTCGCCCGTCCACAAAGTCCACACAAATCGGCCTGAAGTCGCCGCCCGGCGTCGCGAGCGACAATCGACCGTCAATTCGCGTCAATTCGTAGCCGGATTCGCTCATTCCGACGAAGAATCCGTCGCGGACGCGGATGTCGACGCGGGCGCGTCGCCGATCTGTTTGCGCACAACGCGTCGCAGGCGGAGGGAATTCAGCACCACGCTGATCGAACTGAACATCATCGCCGCGGTCGCGGCCGCCGGCGGGATCGGCGTGAACGCGGCGACGGGCAGCATGATGACGTTGTAGCCGAGCGCCCACGCGAGGTTCTGCCACATGACGCGCGCGCTGGCCCGCGAAATCGCGATCACATCCGCCACGCGCCCTGGCGACGCGCCGACCAGCGAGATATCCGCCGCCTCGCGCGCGACATCCGCGCCGGTTCCGATCGCGATGCCGACCGTCGCGGCGGCGAGCGCCGGCGCGTCGTTCACGCCGTCGCCCACCATTGCGGTTTTCTGGTTCGTCGTGCGGGCGCGCACGCGTTCGAGCTTGTCGTCGGGAGTCAGTTCGGCGTTGTAGTTGTTCATCTCGAGCGCGTCCGCGACGGCGCGCACGGCCGGCTCGCGATCGCCGGAGATGATCTCGCTGGCGACGCCCATCTCGTGCAGCGCGCGAATCGCGTCCGACGCGTCATCGCGCAGCGGATCGCCGATTTCGAACAGCGCCGCCGGCCGCTGGTCCACCGCCAGCCACACGCGACTGCCGCCGCGATCCGCCATCGGCTCGAATGGCTCTCCATCGGCGGCGGACTTGGGGCGGGTCCCATCGAACGCGGCGATGTCGAGACCGTTTTGCGTCAACCATTTGCGTGAGCCGAGCAGCACATTGTGTCGGCCCTTCGAATCCGTGACGGCGCCACTCAATCCGGCGCCAGGCGCAGCGGTGAATTCGCTGACGTCAAGCGACGGCGCGCCATTCGCGGCGGCGACAATCGCGCGTGACAGCGGGTGCTCGGAGTTCTTCGCGAGGGCAATCGCAAGGGCCCAGGCGTCGGATTCTGAGACGCCGTTCAGCGGCCGCATGCGCGTCACGCTCGGCTCGCCGCGCGTGAGGGTGCCGGTTTTGTCGAAGAAAATCGTCTCGACGCTCGCGGCGGCTTCGAGGGCATTCGCGTCGCGGACCAGAATGCCGCGCTCGCCGGCGAGCGTCGTCCCAACCATGACCGCGGTCGGAATCGCAAGCCCCAACGCGCATGGACACGCGACAACGAGCACGGCCAGCGCCCGCAGCGTCGGCGTCAGCGCGTCATCAGCGACGAGGCGCCAGCCGGCGAAGGTGAACACTGCGATGGCAATCACAATCGGCACAAAGACGCTCGCGACTCGGTCGGCGAGCCGCTGCGCGGCGGGCTTGGACGCCTGCGCATCCTCGACCAGTTTCGCCAACCGCGCGACGGCTGACTCGGCGGCGGCGTGAATCACCGTCGCGTCGGCCAAACCGTCGACAACGCGCGTTCCGCCCATGACATGATCGCCGACGCCGTGCTCAACCGGCATTGATTCGCCCGTCAGCATCGATTCGTCCACCGAGACGCGGCCGCTGACGATCTCGGCGTCGACCGGGACCGGCTGATGGGCGACGAGGCGGAGCCGGTGACCGGCGCGTACGGCGTCGATCGGCGTCGCGTGTGTGTCGCCGGACTCGTCAATAACGGTCGCCTCGCGCGGTACGCGGCGGTAGAGGGATTTGAGCGCGTCGGTCGCCTGCCGACGGGCGCGGCTTTCGAGCAAGCGCCCGAGTCCGACGAACAGCATGATCATGACAGCGGCGTCGAACAGGATGAGCCCCGGTTCGCGCGTGAGGATGCCGACAACGCCGCTGATGACGGCCGATGTGACACCCAGGGTGACGAGCAGGTCCATATCCGCGCGAAAACGCGCCAGCGCCTTCAACGCGCCGACGAACATCGGGCCGGCGCCGACGGCCAGGGCCGCGAGCGTCAGGGCGAGTTGGGTGACCTGCGCAGCGAGCGACGTGTGCAGCCAGTGAAACGACGAGGCCAGTGAGAGCCAGTGCGCTGCGATAACTGGCGCGCCGATCGCGGCCGCAATGACCAGGCGCGTCACGCCGCCACTGGGCTGATGGTCGTGATCGTGATGGTCTGAAGACTGGTGGTCATTCGAGCGCCGAGCTGCCGCGTGGTAGCCGGCTTTCTCGACGGCGTCGACGAGTTTCGCCGTCAGAGCGTCATCGGCAGTGTTTTCACTTGTTACGCGGGCGGTCTCGGTAGCGAAGTTCACGGCGACATCGCCTACGCCGTCGACACCCCGAAGGGCCTTCTCGACCGAGCCGACACACCCGGCGCAGCGCATGCCTTTGATATCAAGCGTGACGGATGGCGACGGTTTGGCGTGCTCCATGTTGGTTGATTATACGGCGGTCATCGGCGTTGCAGGCCGCGCTTTGACACACGGCGCAAAGCCTCTACGCTTTCCCGCTTCGCGCCCGCTTGATCAGAAGCGCGCCCTGCGAGGAATGGAAGCCGCCGTGCCAGAATTGAAAGTCCGCTCGGGGTTCGTCTGCTTACCCACATTGATGATTTTGGTCGGCTGCATCGGCCCGGGACCGCGGCTGCCGCAGACCGCCCGGCCGATGGCCGGCTCGAGCGCGGCGGTCGCCCAATTCGACATCAACGGCGATGGCAAAGCCGATTTCGAAGCCGCGCTCTCGCCCGATCGCGTCGTTACCGGCCTGACGTTTGACCTCGACTCCAAAGCGCCGCTCACGCGCGCATGGCCACCCGTCGCGCCGTCGCGCGAGTTGCTGATCGTGATCGACAGTGTCCCGTTTGATCTGATCAACGAGCGCTGGCAAAACGCCGACATCCGCTGGTTCAAACCGCCCCAGCCCGTAATCAGCGTGTTCCCGGCTGTGACCGATCCGGCGCTGGCGGAATTCACCGGCACGTCGCCCTGCCAGGGGCCGGAGTCGATGTACTTCGACGGCGAACGGCTTGAAGTCGGCTGGTGGAATTACGCCAAGGCCGAAAACATGCCGTGGCTGTGGGCGATGGACTACGTGTTGCGGACTGACCTGCACGCGTGGGGTTACACCTATCCGCGTTTCTGGATGTGGCAGGAAATCGCGGGCATTCAGCGCCGCTTCCGCTGGTCGCACAAGCCGCGCTATTGGGCGTACATGCTGAGCGGGTCGAGCATGGGGGTGCACTTCGGCTACGCGGGGCATCACGAACTGCTCGAGGCGATCGATCGGTTGTGTTTGCAGGTGATCTACGAAACGCGCGGCGAGGCGCGCATCACGCTGATGTCGGATCATGGCCACGACGAGTACAAGAGCGAGTACGTCTCTTTACCGACGGTGCTCGCGAAACAAGGCTACAACGTCGGAATGGTCGTATGGGGCGAGCGCGATGTCGTCGTTCCGGCGATTGGCGTCATTACCGCGGCGGCCGTGTACACGAAAACGCCGGAACGCGTTGCGTGGGATTTGCTGAAAACGCCGGCGGTGGAGTTATCGATGTTTCGCGAGGGCGATGGGATTCGCGTCGTTTCGCGCGACGGCGATGCGCTGATCGAACAACGCGGCGAGCGGTTTCGTTATGTAGCGAAAACGGGCGATCCGCTTGAGCTCGCGTCGATCATCGCCGAACTGCGACGCGCCGGCGCTACCGACGACGACGGCTTTGTCGAAGAGCCCGCGTGGTTTGCAGCGACGTGGAACCACGCCTTTCCCGACCCATGCGAGCGCATCTGGCGCGCGTTTCACGGCTTGTTTGTGAATACCCCGGATGTGCTGGTGTCGATCGCGCGCGGCTATCGCGTCGGCGATCCGGCGATCAGCGCGAATGTGCCGAATCTGGCGCTGCATGGCGCATTGCGGCGCATCAGCTCGACCGCGATGGTGATGACGACATCCGGCGGGCCGAGCGGGCCGATCCGCATGCGCGAACTGGCCGCCGCGCTCGAATCAAAACCCGCACGGCAAGCCATAGGCGGCGAGCAGGAACGCTAAGTCGCCAATACCGATTTCGTTGTCGCTGTCGAAGTCGATCGCGGGGTCAAAGTTCGCGTCGCCAGGGTGTGTGCCGAACACCGCCAGCAGCGCCGCCAGATCGGACAGTCCGATGACGCCGTCATTGTCGATGTCTTCAGCGCAGCACGTTTCAATCGTGTTGTCCTCGATGCCGGGCAAGGTCAGCGGCGAACAAAGTCGCGACTCGGGGTTGAAGCAGCCGCGCACGTGAATCGCCGTTCCCGGCGGATACACTCCGGCGTTCTCGATGATCAGCACGGCGACGTTTAGTTCGATCGCCGGGCATCCCTGTGGCCCGGCCACAAGCGTGCCGCAGATGTCGTAGCACTCCGCGATCGTGTTGTCGAAGACGCAACCCGCCGTCGGCGAGCAGAACGTGATGCAATCCGGAATCACCTCACCGCGCACCCAGACCTCGGCGCCGACATTGAAGCCCCCGAGATTGCCGAGCGCGTAGGTTTGGCCGTCGTCGGCCTGGAACAGCGTGCATTCGACGCCCTCGATCAGCCGGCCGCAGGCGCTGATCTCGGCGGCCGCGACGAACGTGGGGCATAGGCAGATGGTGGCAATGGCGAAGAAACGCCACATGTCGCGCTCCCGAAGAGGTACGTTCCCCATAGTAATCGATGTCGGGGCGTCGTTGCCCGTTTTTTTCCGTGTTCGATGGCCGGCGACCAGCCTCCACAACTATCTTTGGCGTAGTGGATTACGTGGTTGAAATCGAGCGAGTGTGCCACGGCTCTTGAGCCGTGGTCAGGATGGGAAAAGTGACGTCGCACATTGAGCATGCCTACGGCTGCGCCGAAAGCATGGCGCCCCGGCGTTGGGTTGCCGCTGGCGCGGGAATGGCGGATTGGGTTGCCGCTTTCGCGCGGGAATGACGGATGGGGGAATGGGTTCCCGCGTGCGCGGGAATGACGGGTTGGGGCTGGGTTCCCGCTTGCGCGCCCCTCACTCGTCACCCCCGCGCAAAGCGGGGGTCCATTGGTCTCTGGATTCCCGCCTTGTCGCGGGAATGACGGGTTGGGGCTGGGTTCCCGCCTGCGCGGGAATGACGGGAGTAGCAGGTCGCTTCAATGAAAGTGAAACGCGGCCGCCGGTGGCGTTCGCCTTTATCGGGGGACGGCAGACTGGTATACTCGACTGTTTACGCCCGCGTCCCCAGGGCAGGTTGGGCGGCATCGGGAGAAGCAACGAAAGACAATGAAAAATCCAGATACGCTTGAGGAGGCGCCCGCGATAGACGACAGTCGCATCCGCCTCGTTGACCGCGTCGCGATTCGCTTCGCGGGAGACTCCGGCGACGGCATGCAGCTCGCCGGCACGCAGTTCACCAACACCTCCGCCATCTTCGGCAACGACGTTTCCACGCTGCCCGACTTTCCCGCCGAAATTCGCGCTCCGGCCGGCACGCTCGCCGGCGTCTCCGGGTTTCAGATTCAGATCAGCAGCGACGACATCTTCACGCCCGGCGACCGCATCGACGCGCTGATCGCGATGAACCCCGCCGCGCTGAAGGCGAACCTCGCCGATCTGGCGGGCGGCGGCATTCTGATCGTCAACTCGGACGAGTTTACGCCGGCGAACCTGAAGCGGGCCGGATATGCCGAAAACCCGCTGGAGAGCGATCTGCTGGCTGATTACCGCGTGCATCAGATTCCGATCACGACGCACACGGTCGAAGCGGTAAAGGAAGCCGGCCTCGGTTCAAAGGAGTCGGCCCGTTGCCGCAACTTCTACGCGCTCGGCCTCGTGTTCTGGCTGTATGACCGACCACTGGAAACGACGCAGAACTGGATTCGGCGCAAATTCGGCAAACGCGAAGACATCGCCCGCGCGAATGAACTCGCGCTGCACGCCGGGTACAACTTCGGCGAGACAGCCGAGATGTTCGCGCTGCGCTATCGCGTGGAGCCGGCCAAGTTGCCGCCAGGGCGTTATCGCAATCTCACCGGCAACCAGGCGCTTGCCATCGGCCTTGTCGCGGCGACACGCCTGGCGAAAAAGACGCTGTTTTACGGCTCATATCCGATCACGCCGGCAAGTGATATTCTCCATGTGCTCGCCGGATACAAACACTTCGATGTCCGCACGTTCCAGGCCGAGGATGAAATCGCCGCGGTCTGCTCGACGATCGGCGCCGCGTATGCGGGCGCAATCGGCGTCACAGCCAGCAGCGGCCCCGGCATCGCGCTGAAACAGGAGGCCATCGGGCTCGCGGTGATGACCGAGTTGCCGATCATCGTGATCGACGTGCAGCGCGGCGGACCGAGCACGGGATTGCCGACCAAGACCGAGCAAGCCGACCTGTGGCAGGCGATCGTCGGCCGCAACGGCGAGTGCCCGGTCGCCGTGATCGCCCCGATGTCACCTGCGGACTGTTTTGAGGCGGCGATCGAGGCGGTGCGCATCGCGACGCGCTTCATGCTGCCGGTGATGATTCTTTCGGACGGCTACATTGCGAACAGCGCAGAGCCGTGGCGGGTGGTGAAAGCCGCCGACCTCGCGCCGATTGAGATTAGGCACGCGACCAACGGCGGCGATTTCAAGCCATATCAGCGCGACGATCATGGCTCGCGCCCGTGGGCGATCCCCGGCACGCCGGGGTTGGAACATCGCGTCGGCGGTCTTGAGAAGGCGGCGATCACGGGCAACGTCAGCTACGACCCTGACAATCATCAGCGCATGATCAATCAGCGCGCCGACAAGATCGATCGAATTGCCCACGAGGTTCCGCCGCAGGCGGTTTTTGGCGACACGACGGGCGATCTGCTGATCGTGACCTGGGGCGGCACCTACGGCGCCGCGCGCACCGCGACGCAGCGTTTGCAGGCGCAGGGCGCGTCAGTATCTCACGCTCATTTGCGCTGGATGAATCCGTTTCCGGCCAACCTCGGCGAAGTGCTCGGCTCGTTCAAGCACGTGTTGGTGTGCGAACTGAACATGGGCCAGCTTCAGACGCTGATCCGCGGTCGCTACGCGCTCGACGCCGAGGGACTTCACAAGGTGAAAGGCCGACCGTTCATGGTCTCCGAAATTGTCGACGCCGCGGAACGCGTCCTGAAAGCCCCGTCGAAATCGACCGGAACTCACAAATCAAATGGAGGCGTGGCATGAGCGCGCCGCTGACTCTCAAGGATTTCAAGAGCGACCAGGAAGTCCGCTGGTGTCCGGGCTGTGGCGACTACGCCATTTTGTCCGCCATGCAGAAGGCGCTGGCCGATCTCGGCGTCTCGCGCGAAAACACCGTGTTCGTGTCGGGCATCGGCTGCTCCAGCCGCTTTCCCTACTATATGAACACCTATGGCTTCCACAGCATCCACGGCCGCGCGCCGGCGGTCGCCACGGGCGTGAAGTGTGCGAATCCGGAGCTCGACGTCTGGGTGATCACCGGCGATGGTGACGGACTCAGCATCGGTCTTGGCCAGCTTGTTCACGCGATCCGGCGCAACCTCGATTTCAAGATCATTCTGTTCAACAACCGCATTTACGGCCTGACCAAGGGCCAGTATTCGCCGACCAGCGAAACCGGCAAGGTGACCAAGTCGACGCCGGACGGCTCACTCGATCAACCGCTGAATCCGCTGACGGTTGCGCTGGCCAGCGGCGCGACATTTGTCGCGCGCTGTGTCGATGCCGACGTGAAGCACATGCAAGAGGTGATCGCCCGGGCCGCGGCGCATCGGGGAACCGCGTTCGTCGAGGTGTACCAGGACTGCAACGTTTACAACCACCACGCGTTTGAATACGCGACCGACAAGAAGCAGCGCCCGGACCACCTGTTGTACTTGGAGCACGGCAAGCCGATGGTGTTTGGCGCGGGGTCGGATCGCGGGATTCGGCTCGACGGGTTGCGGCCCGTTGTTGAGAAACTGGACAACGGCAATCAAGATGGCCTGTTGAAACACGACGAGTCGGTGCACGATCCCACGCTGGCGATGTTCCTCGCCCGCATGAAACACCCCGAGTTCCCGGAGCCGGTCGGCGTTCTTCGCGCGGTTTCTGCGCCGACTTACGAGCGCCGCCTCATGGCGCAGGTGCAAGCCGCTGTGGAAAAACGCGGAAACGGGGACCTTGACGATCTATTCAACAGCGGCGACGTGTGGGACGCAAAATAGGGCGGGGCGCTTGCCTCGCGGCGGATTACCCGCTCTATTGGGGGTGGCAGTCAGCCGGCTGATGAGTAATCAGGGTACGCGGCGAGTGATCCGAGCCGGCCACATCTTTAGTTGCCGCTTTCGTTGGGAGGCAGAACCGGCATGACCACACGAGCCATCGGGCTGTGCATTTTGGTATTGGCGATGAGCGGCGGCTGCAAAAAGGAGCCCCCTGCGCAGACCATCGTCGCGGACGAGTATCTGGGGACGTGGACCGAAACACGCGACTCCAGCGACCCCGGATTCACGTCACGCTCAGTCCCTCCGGATATCGGGATGCGCGAACTTCGGCAGCTCGTGATGAACGCGGACAATTCCTTCAAGATGTCCTTGGTGGATCCGCGCTCGAAAAAACCCACGAGCGCGACTGAGTCCATCGACGGCACGTGGGCTGTTGGCAAATACGGCATCGAATTCACGGTTTCGACGAACACGCTGAAGGGTGACGCCGGATCGTGGACGCCGGCCGGCGCGCGGCGGGTGGAAATGGCCAGCGACAGTGGGCCTGTCCCACGGCTGAACATGTACTTCGACGCTGACCTGCCGTCTGCGATCATGATTCACGAGTAGCGGATCCGCAGGGTCGGTTTTGAAGTAGATACGAAAAAGGGCCGCGAGCGACTGAGCTCGCGGCCCCTTGTTTCTTCGGGCATGGGCTTGCCGAGCCGCTAGCCTTCCCGCACCGCGATCTTGCGCGAGCGAGCGCGATCCGCCTTCGGCATGCGCACGGTCAACTCGCCGTGCTTGACCGTCGCCTGAATTCTCTCGGAGTCAATGTCCTCCGAAACGAACATCTGGAAGCGGTAATCGCCGACGCCGAACTCGCGTCGCACCAGTTTCCTGTTGTTGTCGCGACGGACGCGGGCATGGATGCTCAATACGCCGCGCTCGAAGTCGATCTCGACATTGTCGGCCGTCGCGCCCGGCACATCGGCATGCACCTCAAAGGCCTCGGACGTTTCAATAACGTCGAATTGCGGACGGAAAAACTGCTCGCCGCCGTTGATCGGCGTGGCAATAGCGCGCTGCGCATTCGGGCGGTTTTCGATGGTTGTGTTCATTTTGGAATTCTCCTTGTCATTTCGTCGACGCTTAGCCGGCCTTGACCGACACGCGGCGCGATTGTGCGGCGGGCGTCTTTGGCAGAATCACCGTTAGCACGCCGTCGCGCAGCGTCGCCTCAGCCTTGTCCGCCTTCACCTCGCACGGCAGTTCCACAGTTCTCGCGAATTGCGCCTCGCGCCGCTCACGGCGGCGCCAGACAGCGTCGTCGCTCTTGTTCTCAAACTTCCGCTGCCCCTTGATCGTCAGGTAATTCCGCTCGACGCTGACGTCGATGCCGTCCAGCTTCATCCCGGGCAATTCCACTTCGGCCAGCAGCGTGTCACCCTGATCGGCCACATTGACCGCCGGAAACGCGTCTTCCCCATTGCCGCCGAATGCGGAGGTCAATTCGCGGGCCAACTCTTCGAATTCGCGCTGCATGCGGCGGAACGGCACAAGGGGCGTATTGGTACGAGTCAGGAACATGGCAGTCTCCTTTCCGACAAACTCGACCTTAGCAGGCCGACGGGCGACTCGCCCCGCTGCCGCCTGCTGATAGACAGAGATGCAAAGAGCGTGCCAACCTTGCCGTTGCGCCATAACATGCTTGCGGCCGGGCCTTTATGGTCGATCGGCGACCGAAACACTGCTGCGCTTCGGGCGCCAATTCGGCAGTGGGCATTCTGGCGGTCAGCGAGGCTCCGCGTCAGTTCCGAAAAGAACGGCTGTCAACGGCGCAGCGTTACAATCCGCCAATGCCCGACGAGCCAACCGCCAACGCATCCCGGCGCGACCGCGATTTTCAGCGCATTCTGCTGATCAAGCCCTCCGCGCTCGGCGATGTCATCCATACGCTGCCTGTGCTCAGACGGCTGCGGGCGCGGTTTCCGGCGGCTCGGATCGACTGGTTGCTGACGCCCGCTCTGGCCGATTTGCTGCGGCATCACCCGGATCTGTCGAACGTCGTCGTCTTCGACCGAAGAAAGCTCGGACGCATCGCCCGGCCCATCGCCGCCGGCGCCGGGATCGCGGGCTTGCTCGCCAAGCTCCGCAAACCGCGCTACGACCTCGTCATTGATCTGCACGGCCAGATTCGGTCCGGCTTTTTCGCGCTCGTCACCGGAGCGCGCACGCGCATCGGCTTTGATCGGCCACGCCGCGCGCCCCACGCGGCCGACCGCCGTCTGCCGGATTCCGCCTATCGTCACGGCTGGACCGGCGCTCGCGAGGGCGCGTGGATGGCGTACACGCATCGCATCCCAATTCAGCGGCTTGATGTGCATGCCGTGGATCGATACCTGTGGCTCGGCGACATGCTCGGCTTCGAGTCCGGCCCGATTGCGTTTGACCTGCCGATTGCCGACGCGTGGCGCGAAAGCGTCGCCGCGAAACTCGCGCAGCGCGGCGTCCGCGAGCAGCCGCTGGCCGTGATGTCGCCCGGCACGATTTGGGAAACCAAGCGATGGACGGTCGCGGGCTTCGCTGCCGTTGCCAAACACCTGCGCGATCGCGGCCAAACTGTTGTGTTGATCGGCGCCCCGAATGAGGCGGAGCGGTGCCGCGATGTCGCGCAAGCGTGTCCCGGCGTCTTCGACCTCTGCGGACAGACAAGCATCCCCGAACTCGCCGCGCTGATCGACCGCGCGACCGTCGTCATCACCAACGACTCCGGCCCCATGCACCTGGCCGCCGCGCTGGGCCGACCCGTGGTCGCGATGTTCGGTCCGACGGACGAACTGTGGGTGGGGCCGTACGGACAGCCTCAGGGCGCGATTCGCCTCGAGCTCGACTGTGCCCCGTGCTATCTCCGAAGACTCAGCCGCTGTCCGCACGGCCATCGCTGCATGCGCGATCTGCGGGCGGAAAACGTCATCAAACGCCTAAACGAATTGCCGCTGAATGCGGTCGGAATGTCGCAGAGCGCTCGCGCATTGCCGAAGATCCAGCACACCGGAGGAGTCGCAAAGTGACCGCCCAATTCTCGCCCGAAGAGCACAAGAACTTCGCCAAGGCGTGTTTCAACGAAACCTGGACGTATCTCGATCGCAACGATCGCACGCCGGACGACGACGAGAAGATGATCAATGTCGCACACGCGTCGCGCTATCATTGGAGCCACGTGGGCGGACCCACGCAATTCGCCCGCGGCGAATGGCAGCTTTCCCGCGTGTACTCAACCGTCGGGCGCGCGGAACCGGCAATGCGCCACGCGCGGCGCTGTATGGAAATCTGTAAGGCAAACTCCCTCGGCGCGTTCGATCACGCCGCCGCACACGAAGCGATCGCGCGCGCGGCGGCGGTGGGCGGCGATAGCGGCGAGCGGAAACGCAATCTTGACGCGGGAATGGCGTTGCTCGCGCAAGTCAACGACCTTGAAGACCGGCAAATCGTGGAAAATGACCTCAAGAGCGTGCCTGCCTGCTCATGAGAAAAAACGCGGCATGTGGTAGGCAAGATTAGAAAATCAGGCCGGGTTTTCTTGGCGTGAGGCGGCTTCCTCGGCCGGGTAAACGAGGTCGAACGACTCGCCCGGATACGCGCGCCCGAGCGCCGCGTGCACCAGTCCCAGGAACATCGGCGACGGCCGCAGCGGGCGGCTGGTCAGTTCCGGGTGCGCCTGCGTGCCAATGAAGAACGGGTGTGTCGACTGTGGGAGTTCGAGAATATTGCGAATATCGTCGCGGACCGTGCGCCCGGAGAATCGCATTCCCGCGGCTTCGAGGCGTTCGACGTATTGCGGGTCAACCTCGTAACGATGGCGGAACCGCATCCGCGTGCGCTCGCCGAACATGCGGGCGGCCAGCGTGCCGGGCGCGACTTCGATGTCATAGCCGCCCAGGCGCATGGTGCCGCCGAACTGGCGAATTTTCTTCTGATCCGGAAGGATGCCGATCACCGGGTGGGCGCAATCCGGATCAATCTCAGTAGAGTTCGCGTCGTCCAGGCCGCATACGTCGCGGGCAAACTCGATCACCGCCATCTGGAAGCCGTAGCAGATGCCGAGCAGTGGCAGTCCGCTCGTCCGCGCGTGATGAACGCACGCGATCTTGCCCTCGGCGCCGCGCGAACCGAATGCGCCGGGCGTCACGATGCCGTGCAGGCCTTCCAACTCCGCCTCGGCCGAATCGAGCGTGATGTCCGTCGTATCCACCCATCGAATCTGCACGTTCGCCCCCAGCCACACCCCGGCGTGCTCAAACGCCTTGATGATGCTGGCGTACGCGTCGCGCACCGACGTGTACTTGCCCGTCACGCCGATCGAAACCTGCCGCGAGACTGACCGCAGCCGCGTCGTATATTCGTTCCAACGATCGCGCGCCTGGCGTTCGGCGTTTTCGTCGAGCCGGTCGCCGAGTTCGAAGTACTCGCACACCGCCCGGTCATACCCAGCGCCGCGGAGCATCTCCGGGATTTGATATACCGATTCACAGTCGTGCATGCTGAAAACGCGTTCCGGCGGAACGTTCGAAAACAGGGCGATCTTCTCCCGAACCTCGCGGTGCACCGGATTCTGGGCTCGGCAGGCGATGATGTGCGGCTGAATGCCGCGCTCCATCAACTCGCGCACGCCGAGCTGCGCCGGCTTGCTCTTCTGCTCACCCAGCGTGGGTGGCTCCATCACGTATGTCAGCGCGACAAAGCAGACGCTGTGCGGCCCCTCTTCAAATGCGAGCTGCCGCATCGCCTCAATCAGATAGGCGTTTTCGACATCGCCGACCGTGCCGCCAATCTCAACGAACACGACATCCGCCCGCGACGCCACGGCCAGTTCGCGCAGCCGGTTCATGACTTCGCCGGTGACGTGCGGGATCATCTGCACGTCGCGGCCGAGGTAGCCGCCGGTGCGTTCGCGATCGAGCACGCGGCGGTAAATCTGGCCGCTGGTGACGAAGTTCAGGCGCGTGAGATCAATATCCAGCGCCCGTTCATATGTGCCGAGGTCCATATCGCACTCGGCGCCATCATCCAGAACGAACACTTCGCCATGCCGGAACGGGTTCAGCGTGCCTGAATCGATGTTCAGGTAGCCTTCGAGCTTAATCGGCGCGATCGTCAGGCCCTTGTCCTGTAAACATCGCGCGAGGGATGAGCTGAAAATGCCCTTGCCGAGACCGCTCATGACGGTCCCGACCACAACTACATACTTCGTGCTGCCTTTTTCATATCCGGCGGGAAGGGGGAGGTGAAATTCGGTGTCGGCCGATCGATCACGCGCGGAGCGCAACAGCTTTTCCGATTCCATCGCGTACGGATCCATGAGTCGCCTGAACACCTCGATCGAACTGACGCGCCGCCCTGACCGTCAAAGCTGATCGATTCAGCTACCCACCACTCCGTGCCGGACTTTAACCGAGACGTAGCCGCGCGACAAATCGGGCGTAATCTTCAGGCGTATCGATCCCTTTCGGCGCCGACGCCACACGCTCCACCGCGATCGCCCGACCCCGCTCCAAAATCCGCAACTGCTCGAGTTTCTCCAATCGCTCCAGCGGCGTGGGCGCCCAGGCGGCGTATTCCAGCAGGAATCCGCGCTGATACGCGTACACGCCAACGTGCAACAGCCACGGGCGATCACCCGATTCCGCCTGATCCCTGATGTGCGGAACAAGCGAACGCGAGAAATACAGGGCGAAACCGCGCTCGGAGACCACCACTTTGACCGCGTTCGGGTCCGCGGGATCCTGATCGGGCCCGAACGGCGTCGCGAGCGTCCCGGCGTCCGCGCGGTCCGCCCGCATGCGAGCGACGAGTTGGTCCAGATACGCCGGCTCGATCTCGGGCTCATCACCCTGCACGTTCAAGACCAAGTCGCTATCGGCCCCGCCAAGACGATCCGCGACCTCGGCGATCCGGTCCGTCCCGCTGACATGGTCCGCCCGGGTCATCTGAACCTCGCCCCCGAATGATCGGACCGCCTCGCCGATGCGGACATCGTCCGTTGCGACAATCACGCGATCGATCGTGGTCGCTTCGGATACGCGCTCGCACACGTGTTGAATGAGATACTTCCCAGTGTCGCGCGCCAGTGGCTTTCCGGGAAAGCGTGACGCCCCGAAGCGGGCTGGGATGATGGCGGTGACGTGCGGCAATATCAGGCCCGGAAAAATGTGTGTCTCAGGCGAGAAGTCGGGGCGATCCCGCGTAGTTGACGCGGCGTGGCCGACTTCCCGATAACACCCCCAGCATGCCGACTGTTGGAAACCGCGTCAAATAGGGCGTGGCGTACGCACAGTTGGCGGGAGAGGCGGTTATGCGGCGGTACTGGGCGGTAATCCTTACGATTTGCGCGACCTACGCGATTGGCGGCTGCCCGAGC
>JAGQOO010000058.1 GCA_020427345.1 Phycisphaerales bacterium
TGGGCAATCACGACCATGCCGTGCTCTACGAGCCGACGAATTTCAACACCGCCGCCGAGCGCGCCGCCTACTGGACCCGGCGCACGCTTGAGCTAGAACCGGATGACGACGCGCGGCGACGCCGATGGGCGTTTCTGGGCAAGCTGACCGTCCGGCTGCGCGAGCAGGACGTGCTGTATGTGCACGCGTCGCCGCGCCGGCCGATCAACGAGTACATTTTCCCGGAAGACGTTTTTACGAATCAGCAGAAGGTGCAGGCGAACTTCGAGCGGCTTGACGGACAAATCTGCTTCGTCGGGCATACGCACGTTCCCGGCGTGTTTCTGGATGATCCGTACTTCGATCCGCCGGACGAGTTGCCGGATTCGCCCTATTACGAAGTCGGCGATGAGCGGGCGATCGTAAATGTGGGCAGCGTCGGTCAGCCGCGCGACAAGGACCCGCGCGCCAGCTATGTGATCTGCGATCGACGGGACACCGGTGGAACGGAGTCCATTGTCGCCGCGGCGCTGAGCTCGACACTGGAACAGATCGAGTTCATTCGACTCGAGTACGATATTGACGCGGTGGTGCACAAGATTCTCGCCGAGCCGGAGCTGGACGACATGCTCGGCCACCGGCTCTACGAAGGCCGCTAGGCATTAAAGGACGCGGTTTGGGAAAACGTTTTCTGGTTACGGCGGGACTTCCCTACTCGAACGGCCGACTGCACGTCGGGCACATCGGCGGGGCTTATCTGCCGGCGGACATCTTCGTCCGTTATCAGCGCGCAACCGGCGCCGATGTGAGGTTCATTTGCGGCAGCGACGACAACGGCGTCGCGATCGAGATATCGGCGATGCAGGCGGGCGTATCGCCGCAGGAAATCTGCACCCGCTATCACGAAGGCCAGAAACGCGATTTCGCGGGTCTGCGCATCGACTTTGACGTGTACGGCGGCACGCACCAGCCGCACTACCGCGAGACACACGAGCGTTTCAGCCAGGCGTTCTTCACGACGATTTACGACAAAGGGTACTTCACGAAGCGCACAACGCGCCAGTTGTTCGACGCCAAGGCGAACCGGTTTCTGCCCGATCGCTATGTGAAGGGCACATGTCACCATTGCGGGACGCCGGGCGCGAACGGCGATCAGTGCGAAGCATGCGGGAAGATGATTGACCCGCTGCTGCTGAAAGACCCGATCAGCACGATTTCGGGGGAGCCGGCCGAAGCGCGCGAGACGACACATTGGCACCTGAAGCTCGCTGATTTTGAGAAGCCGCTGCGAGATTGGCTCGAATCGAAGCAGGATCAATGGCGATCGAGCGTGCTGAACTTCGCGCTGGGCCAGATCAAGCAGGGTTTGCCCGAGCGGGCGATGACGCGCGACATTTCGTGGGGCGTGCCGGTTCCGCTCGATGACCCCGAAGCGAAGGGCAAAGTGCTGTTCGTCTGGTTTGACGCCCCGATCGGGTATATCTCGTTCACCGCGCAGCTCTGCCACGATCAGGGCGGCGACGCGGCGGGATACGAGAAGTGGTGGCGCGATCCGGAGACGAAGATCATCCACTTCATCGGCGAGGACAACACGGTCTTTCACGCGCTGATCTGGCCGGCCATGCTGATGGCGGAGGGGCAGCACCAGTTGCCCGACAACGTCGTCGCGAACAACTTCATCAACTTCCGCATCGACGGCGAAGAAGCCAAGGTCAGCAAGAGCAAGACCGCCGCCGAATCGCCGGTGTGGATCGAGGAGTTTCTGAAACGCTACTCGCCGGACGCGCTGCGCTATTACCTGACGGCCATCGCGCCCGAGACTTCGCGCACGGCGTTTGATTTCAACGACTTTGTCGCTCGCAACAACAACGAGCTTGTCGCGACGTTCGGTAACTTCGTGAATCGGACGCTGCAGTTCGTGGCAAAGTACCTCGACGGGAACATCCCCGAGGGTGGCGGGGCCAATGACGCCGATCGGGCACATCTCGCCGCCGGCGACGCGGCCTTGAAGCGCGTCGGCGAGCTGATCGAAACCCACCGCTACCGCGCAGCGCTGGAAGAAATGATGGGCTACGCCCGCGCCTGCAATCAGCACTTCGGGGCGCGCGAGCCATGGCGACTGCGCAAGGAGGACCTGGCCGACTGCAACGCCGCCATCGCCACGTGCGTCCGCGCGGTCCAGTATCTTGCCGTGTTGTGTGCGCCGTTCATGCCAAGCGCGGCCGAACGCATTGCCCAGTGCCTTGGGACGGCGGACGCGGCGACGGCGCTCAAGTGGGCGGCCCCGGAGCCGCTGCCCGCCGGCCACGCCCTGCGCGAGCCGCAGATTCTGTTTGAGCGACTTGATGCTTAGGTCCCTCCACACAAGCTGCGCGATCGCATTGCTCTTGGCCCTGAGTGGCTGCAAGCCGAACCCCGAACGGAAGCACGCGCCGATCGCGCCGGCGCAGGAAGTGATCGCCGAACCGGTATCGCTGGCGAAGGAGGCGTTGCGCCTGCTGAAGGCGGAGCGGGCCGCGCTGAAGGCGGGCGACAAAGCCGCCGCACACTCGGCCCTGATGCGCGAGCGCGGACTCGCGAACGACGCCGATTATCGCAAAGCGCTTCCGACCGCGAGCCTGACGCCCGACGAGATCGAACAGCTGGTCATGTCCCTGTTCGTCGAACGCTGGGGCGCGACCGTCGCCGCGTATCTCGACGATTGCCGGGTCGATGAGGCGGCGCTCGGCGGAGCGGATGGCGAACATGTCATCGTCCGCGCGCCGACATCCGGGGACGTCGCTATTCTCGTCATCTGCGCGAAACAGGCCGACAACACGTGGCGGGTGCACTCGCTGCTGCTGGACGCGCGGCCCGCGAAGACGGGCGCCGACGACTGACATCGCCCCGTAGCGGGCATAGGATTCCGCATGAATCCCGCTCCTCTCAGCGAGACGATTGTCGCAATCTCGACGGGCTGGGGCGCCAGCCGCGTCGGCGTCATACGCCTGAGCGGGCCGGACAGTCGAGCCCTGATCAAACCACTGATCCGATCTGACCTGCGTTCAGCCCTCGATCACCAACCGCGCTCACTGCGCTTTGTCACGCGCCTCTGCATTTCCGCGGATGGAGAACAACTCGAAGCGCCGGCTGAATTGCTGCTGTTCTTCGCGCCGCGCAGTTACACGGGGCAGGATGTCGTTGAGATTCACACGCTCGGGTCGCCGCCTTGGCTGCGCATGGTGTGCGAGGAACTGATCGCCCGTGGCGCGCGGCGCGCGTTGCCGGGCGAATTCACGAGCCGCGCGTGGCTGAACGGCCGCATGTCGGTGGACGCCGTGGTCTCCGTGCAGGCGCTCCTGAGCGCCGAATCAGAGGTCCAGGCCCGCGATGCGGCGCGGCTTGCGCACGGCGGACACCGCGAGACGATCGCCGCGATAACGGAGGAGATACTCGACCTGCTCGCCCTGATTGAGGCGGGAATCGACTTCACCGACGAGGAGGACGTGCGGTTCATCGAACCCGCCGACGCAATCGCCCGAATCGACCGCATACTCGCCCGGATGACCGGCGCCGAGCGCGCCGAAGCCGCAATCACGCATAGCCGGCCGCGCGTCGCGATCGCGGGATTGCCCAATGCCGGTAAGAGCACGCTCTATAACGCGTTGCTTGGAACGCAGCGAGCGATCACGTCGCCGGTCATCGGCGCGACGCGCGACGTACTGTCCGCCGATGTGCGGGTCGGGAGTATCGACATCACTCTCCAGGACTGCGCCGGCCTCGGCCACACGCCGGGCGATGTCGAACTCGCGGCGCACCACGCGGCCGAGGCGGCCGCCGACCTGGCCGACCTCGTGTTGTGGGCACATGACAGCGCTGCGCCGTGGACGGACGCGGAGCGCGCCGCGTTTGCGCGCGTCTCACCCGATCGCGTGCTGGTTGTCGCCACCAAGGCGGATCTCGCTGGAGAGGTTCGCCCAAGCTGGTCAGCGGTCAATGTCTGCGCGCACAGCGGTTTCGGAATGGACCGCGCTAAGCGCATGATCGCCGATCGACTACAGCGGCAGTCGTGGGGCGCCCCCGGAATCCTGGGAATGGAGCTGGCGCCGGCAAGAAAATCGCTGCTCGACGCAAAAAAAATCTTGGACTATTCCGCCTCCGATCCGGCCTGGCCGGAATTGGTTTCGATCGCGATCCGTGAGTCGCTGGAACCGCTTACGGAACTGGGCCAGCGTGCGACCTCCGAGGCGATCCTAGGCCGAATCTACTCCCAATTCTGCGTCGGAAAGTGATCCTAGTCTGCCGCAAAGTGCCGTTTCGGTTGCAAAACGGGGGTATTGGCGCTGACTGGGAAATGGATAGCTCCTCGTCGCAAACCCGGGGCGCCCCAACACTTGTGTGGGGTTGGGGCCCTCTGAAAATCCTCTGAAAATGTTATTAAGGACGTCCGCCGAAGTGCCGATACCTACAGCGCCGAACCGGTTCCTCGGTGGTTTTTTTGCTAAGGAATCTTGACGTAACGCGGGTTGTGGCGAATACTGGAGTGGTTCTGATAATTTCATACCTCGCTGAGCGAGGCTGATGTTTCTGGCTTCTTTCCCCTCCGGAGAGCACCGGGACGCCTTAGGGCCCCTGGTGCCCTCTTTTTTTTGTTCGGCCCCGCGCCGGAGCGCGGGCTTGCTTCCGACCTGAAACGCGCGCGGGACCTCGGCTGGACTTTGCTTTTGGTCGGGCTCGGCGCGGATCGTTTTGGGGCCCAGCGTTTGTCGATAGCCCGATCGACCCCGGATCAGCCGGCGTCAGCAGCAGGTTGCGCCGAGCCGGATCGACCGCCGCCACCGTCACCTCCAGCGCCTGCCCGAGCGTGATCGTTCGCCCGCCGCGCACGGCGAAAAGGCGCAACGTCGCATCGTCGTAGTACCACTCGCCGGGTAACTCCTCGATCGGCACGAATCCTTCGATCAGCGTTTCATCCATCTGCACAAACAAACCCGATCGCGTCAGGCCGCTGACAACGGCGGGAAACGTCTCGCCGATGCGCGACTTGATCCACTCCAGCGCCAGCAGGTTCTTCGCGTCGCGTTCGGCGTCGACGGCTTTTCGTTCGCGCTTGGAGCAGTGAATGGCGACGCCGCGCAGCGCGTCGCGCGATGTCCACTCCTCGTCTGACTTGTCCTGGCGCAGCGCGCGATCCAACAACCGATGCACGACCAGATCAGGATAGCGCCGAATCGGCGACGTGAAGTGACAATACGCGTCGCTGCCGAGCGCGAAATGCCCCTCGTTGTGCGCGACATATTGCGCCTGCGTCAGACTTCTGAGCAGCAGCATGTTGATCGTGCGCTCCCCCGGCTTGCCCTGGACCGCGTCCAGTACTTTGCGAATGCCGATCGCGTCGAGGGTTTGCGGAACCGGCAATCCGAGCGCCGACGCGACCCGCGCGAATTGATCCGCCGCCTGCTCGGGGGGCGGCTCATGCGCCCGGCGAATGTGCGCGACGCCGCGTTTTGTCAGCATCGTCGCGACGGCTTCATTTGCCTCGACCATGAACATTTCGATTACCGTATGCGAGTAACTTGTATCCGCGGCGCGCGAACCGATGACCTGCCCCTCGTCGTCGAGCACGATCTGCATTTCGGGGATATTCAGCGTGATCATGCCCTGCCGCTGCCGCCGCCGCTGAATTGCCTTCGCCAACGTCGTCGCGCTGCGCACCAGTGACACGACTTTCTCAGGCCATTCGCCTTCGGCCCCGTCGATGATCGCGCTCGCCTCTTCGTATGCCAGCCGCGCATCCACGCGCACCAGCGAATTCGCGAAATCCGCCTTGACGCGCTTGCCGCCGGGCCCGTACGTCAGCCAGACCGTCTTCGCGTAGCGCGGCTGCCCCTCCTGCAGGCTGCACACGCCGTTGGACAGCGACTCCGGCAGCATCGGCGCAACGACCCCGGGGAAGTACACGCTCGTGCCGCGCCGCTTCGCTTCCTCATCCAGCTCAGAGCCGACATCGACAAAGTGCGCGACGTCGGCGACATGCACGCCGAGGCGCACATGGCCGTCCGGCAGGCGCTCGAGCGAAATCGCGTCGTCAAAGTCCTTCGCGTCGACCGGATCGATCGTCAGGGTGAATACGTCAGTGAGATCGTCGCGCCCCGGGTCGACATCGCCGTGATACGACAGCGCGTGAGCCTGCGCTTCGCGCCGCACTTCGTCGGGAAACTCGCGCGTCACGCCATGCTGGCGCATCACGCCGAGAATGCGCACCTCAGTCGACGTCGGGTCGCCCAGTCGCTCAACGATCACGCCGCGCGCGACGCCCGTTCCCGTATCAGGCAACGGCTCAACGACGACCAGATCACCCGGTCGCGCGCCGTGCGCCGCGTCAGCGATCTCGACGATCGGCGTAGACACGCCGCCTTCCGGCCGAACCACAAACCGCTCGCCGTGGCGCTCGAGTTGTCCGACCCAGTGCAGCGCGGCGCGCTCCAGCACGCGCACGACCTCCGCGACCGGAGCGCCGCGCGGCCCGCGCCGGACCGACACGCGCGCCAGAATGCGATCGCCCTCCGCCGCCCCGCCGGTCGAGCGCTGCGGAATCAGCATGTCGGGCCGGCCTTCGCGTTCCAGAAATCCGTGCCCACGGCGTGTGGCGCGAAAGACGCCCTCTATGCCCCCCTTCCGGCCGCCCGTCGAGGCGGGTTGTTCGGTTTCGTGGCGATAGGCCCGGCGAAAATCGGTGTATTCCTCGTCCGGCACATCGAGGGTTTTGGCGAGCCCGCGCACGCGGTGTGGGCGGCCCGGATTGGCGGCGATATACTCTCGGATGACACGTCGCCAAGCGTCAACAGGAGCGTCATGGTCGTTCCGCGTCATTGAGAATTCCCCGGCGCACGGCAATTGGGCGAATCGAATCCGTTCGTTCGTAGTTCGATCTTACGCCCCGCGGCGCGCCGCGACCAATCCCTGTTTGCCGCGGCGACACCGTTCGACCGGCCCGCGCCAATGCGCGGCCTGACCTCGGAGGAGCCGCAATGAGCAACACCAATGGTCACCTGACAACCGAATCCCAGTTTTCCGTGTTTCTGCCGAGCCGCCCGGGCGCGCTGGCCCATGTCGTTCAAGCGCTGGCGGACAGCAGCATCAACCTCGTCGCGCTGAGCCTGATGGACTCCACCGAACATGGCGTGCTGCGCCTGGTGACCGACACGCCCGATCGCGTGAAAGACGCGCTCACCAAACTGCAAGTGAGCTTCACGGACACGCCAGTGCTGCTGGCGACACTGCCGAATCGTCCCGGCGCGCTGGCGGATGTCGTCGAGCGACTCGCGTCCGAACACATCAACGTTAACTACGCATATTGCACGACCGGCGCCCGCAACGGCAAAACCAACGGCGTGTTCAAAGTGTCCGACGTGTCCAAGGCGATCAAAGTGCTCAGCGGCGGACGCAGCCCGAAGCGAATCTCGAAGAAGGTGGTGCGACAATCGCCGGCGAAGATCACTCGACGTTAAAGGCAAACGACGCGGACGGTACAAACCCAGCGGGCCCGACAACGCCCGCCGTCATCCCCGCGAAAGCGGGGATCCAGCGGCCCGGTGCAGCCGCGCCGCGCGACGACGCCACCGCCTCCGCCGTCACCCCCGCGCAAGCGGGGGCCCATCCCCGCGACGAGGCCGGTGAAAACGCGCCTCGCGCGCGGCCAGTTGACGCACGACACGACTCCCCCGCCTGGCGAACACGCCTCTTCGGCGCCAGCCTGGCGACGCTACTGCTGGCGCCGCTCGTCGTCGCGATGTTCCTGACGCCCGACGCGCGCGGCTGGGGCACGCACCATCAACTCGGCATGGCGCCATGCGGGATGCTCGTGCGCACCGGCCTGCCATGCCCGTCATGCGGCATGACGACGGCGTTCGCGTACACGGTGCGATTCGAGTGGATTCTGGCGTTCCTCACGCAGCCGGCTGGTCTTGCACTGGCCCTGGCGAGCGCCGTTGGCGCGGGCATCGGCGTATTCGCCGCGCTGTTCGGCCGATTCCCGCGCTGGCTTCGCCGCGTCAACGCGCTCGTGTTGTTCTGGACTCTACTCGGCGTGCTGGTCGGGGGCTGGGCGTTCGTGCTGATTCGCGGGCTGGCGACGGGTGAATTGCCGGTGGAGACGGTGCGATGGTAGATCCAGCGATAAGTTCGACCGAATCTGTGATCGTCAATCGCACGCCTCGCCATACGTCGCAATAATCTCCGCCAAGTCGCGCAGATCGACTGAGCCGTCGCCGGTGACATCACCCTCGTGATACGTCACCGGGCGTGTGCGGCCGAATGCGCTGATCACCTGCGCCAGATCGCCGAGGCCGACGCGCAGGTCGCCGTCGACGTCATTCGGGCAGCCCTGATACTCATACGCGCCGATGTCCACCAGTTCCGGATAGTCATCCACTTCAACGCCGGTATTCGGCCGCGACAGAATGTCGACAAACCGCGCGTCGCCCGCAAGATCGAACGGCGTCAGTTCGGTCGTGTCGTCGTCGGCGTCGATATCCGTCACGTCGGCCCGCGCGCGGGCGTTGTCGCCCGCGTCTACGCAAGACGACGATTCGGCGATGTGATAGTCGATCAGTTGATACGGCCGGCCGGTCGTCCACCGCGCGATGCCGGTCGACGCGGTTGGCCAGTCGGCCCAGATCGTCAGCGTGTCGGCGTCATTCGACAGAATCTGAAACACGAACGGCTCGTTCACATCCGGCCGTACAAACGCGCCGGCCCACTTGTTGACGCGCCAACGCGCATCGGCGTCGGTCAAGCGCACGACAAACGCGTTGGGTTCGAAATCGGCGTTCGCGGTCCAGGCGCCGCTCGCTTCGCGCAGAAAGCGCGGATCCGCGTCAGTATTCCCCGTGTTGACGAGCGGGCCGGACAGCGACTGCACACAAGAGTGCTCAAGCGCGTTTGAGAGCGTGATCTGGGCACTTTCCGTCGCGCCGATAATCCCGCGATTGCGCCATACGATCGAGTTGTACACATACGCGTCGTACACGCCCGCCGACAAATCGGGCGACGCGTTGTCCGCGACCGTCGAGTTGTAGACTTCCAGCCGCGGACCCTGCGACGTGACGCCGGCGAGCGCAGCGGCCGACTCTTCCCAATCGACGCCGGCCGCGAGATTCCCCGCGATCAGCGAATGCGCAACGATTGTCGATCGGCCGGTCGGCGTGCGACGCCCCATCACGACCGCGGCGCCGGTGCTTTCCGCCATGTTGCCGCACATGACGCTGTGCGTGACGCGCAGGCTCGACGGCGTCTGGTCTTCGAACGCGCCGACGCGGCCATTGCGGATCGCCCCGCCGAATCGGGCGCTGTTGCCGCTGAACACGCAACCCGCGACGTCGGCGGTATTGCCCGTGAGCCGCAGCGCGCCGCCGCCGAAATCGGCGCGATTGCCGGCAAACACGCAATCGCGGGCGCTCGACGTCGGCCCGCCAAATGTCAGGCCGAGGCTCAGCGCGCCGCCGTCGCCGGTTTGGGATTCATTCCCGAAGAACGCGCAGTCGCGCACCGTGCCGCCCAGCATCGCGGCGCCGAGTTCGCCACCCGTGTTGCCGCGGAAGACGCATCGCTCGACGACGCCGTCCTCCAACTCGAAGTGAAGCGCTCCGGCGCCGTTCGAAGCCTGGTTGCGAATGAAATCGCAATGGATGATCTCGTGATCGACGCCGCCGCCGAACGCGGCTCCGCCGTTGACCGCAAAGTTGTCGACAAAGCTTGAATCGATCGCGCGCAGGCGAAACTGCCCGAAGTGAATCGCGCCGCCGGCGTTTCCGGCGCCGTTGTGGACGAACGAGGATCGCGTGATGTTCAGATCGGCGTCGGCGCGAATCGCTCCGCCGGTCGAGTCCGGCTCGGTGGCTTCGTTGAAGGCGAATACGCAGCCGTCGATGATCGGCGCGCCGTGAATGGCGCCGCCCTGCATCGCCTGGTTGCGCGCAAAGCGGCAATCGAGGAACATCGCGCCAGGGCCTGTGATAACGGCGCCGCCGTTGTTCGCCGCGAAGTTGTCTTCGAAACGGCACTCCTGAAAGATCGGATCGCCCCGCTCGATAATCGCCGCCGCGCCATCCACGCCGTTGTGATTGCGAAAGACGCAGTTCACGACCGTGGCGCTACTGACGCCGAGAAGGCGGATCCCCGCCCCGTCGCCGAGACCGTTCTCGATCGTGAGCCCTTCGATGCGCGTCGCGCGGGTCTCGCCGGATTGCAACACGAAGCCGCGCGCCGTGTGTTCGAGGTTGATCACACACGCGTTCGGCCCATTCGCGGACCGAACCGTGATCGCGCGCCCGCCGAGGTCGATATCGTGAAACCCAACGCCGGTGTACACGCCGTCGGCGAGGATGACCGTGTCGCCATTAACGGCGGCGTCGATGGCGGCCTGCAGCGATGCGAATTGCCCCGGAACCAGCAGATCGTCGCCCATCGCCGGAATCGAGAGCATCAAACACAAGAACGCGAACCATCGCCGCATCGCACTCCCCCGCTGAAACGCCGGATTTGAGCCATCAATGATAGCGTTGGTGCGAGGACCGGGCGGGGCCTTCTTCAAGAACCGCGAACGCCCCATAAAATGCAAGAAAGCAAAAGACCGCCTGCCCTTCTCGGACAGACGGTCGTGCTTTGTCGCCCTGGGAAACCGCTTCGCTTCCAAACTACCCCCGGCGGCGAAGCAAGCCGGCGGCTCCGACCAGCAGCAGCGCGATCGAGCTCGGCTCCGGCACGTGGCTCACCGGCAGGCGGAAAATCAGGAACTCGTTGTGGCCATCCGGGCCTTCGGGACCGGCCGAGAACGGGTTGGCGATGGAGCCCGGATCCTCGTTGTACCACATCCAGCGGGCGGCGCTGTCGATGCCGGCGATGGCGCCGAACGGATGCGTGCCGCCGGCGCCGCCGGTGTTGTCGTCACCGAACGCCAGCTCGCCGGACCCGGCGCTGCCGTCGGGCAGCAGGCCGCTTTCATTGACCCAACCGATACTCGTTCCGGCGCCGCCGGCGTTGGCGTTGGCGATCGCGATCTGGCTGTTGATGAGCGCGATGTCCGTCGGGCTGTTTGTCAGCGTGTCGCTGGCGATGGTGGAGTCGCGATCTCTGCCCGTGGCGAACACTTCCCACCCAACGCCCGGCACGGTGCCAACGGTCGTCGAACCAACCGTGAACGAACCCAGCGCTCCCTGAAGCGAAGTGTCATCCGACCATGCGACCAGATACAGATAGTCACTCGCCGGCAGGCTGTTGAGGTCGTACGCCTCCGGGCCGACTCCCGGATTGGTATAGCCGTTGCCGGGATTGGCGTCGCCCGCCGTGTACAGCACTGGAAACCCGTTTGTGATCTCCGCGGCGCTGATGTTGCGCAGGCCACCGTAGTAGCTGGTCGTCGTCATCCCGGATGAGCTGCCGAATCCGAAGCCGTACGCGTTGTCGACCGTGATGACAACGTCGACATCTACAGCGGCGGCTGGCATCGCCAGCGCCGCGCTCACCGACAGCGCCATCGCCATGATCCAGCCGTTCGACTTGCCCGATACGCTTTTCATAGTGCTATTCCGCGACATTTGGTTCCTCCTTCGCATCGCTGCTGGGTTTAGTGCGCCGGTCGGCGTCCTGTCGCGCCGACGGGGCTTGCTTGTGCGGAGCGTGTGGGCTCCGGCGTGTCGGGCTGGAAACGGGTCTGTCGCCGCCCTCGGGCATCCGCGACGCCCGTCACAATAGAGGACGGCCGGATTCCGAGCGTGGCTACTCAGATTGAGCAATGCTAATGATAGGCGTTTTTATGCCGCAGGCAGGCAGCGCGGCGAATGGCGGTTCATCGCTGCCATGCGGCGAAGTCGATCATGTCGACATCGTCGTCATCGTCGCAATCGGCGGTGGAATTCTGGACGCAACCCGCCGCGCGATCCGGGCCGGCAAAGCATGTCGCGAACAACTGAAGGCGGGCTAGCGCGGGTCCATCGCAGCCGCACGACGCGCCGGCGCCTTCGACCAGTTGGACGTCCTGATTCGGGGCAAGTCCGCAATAACGCTCAACCAATCCGCTCGGCCACTCGACCACGACCAGATCGACGCTGGACGATGCCGGCCCGAGGCCGAAGTGCGCGATCTTCTCGTTGCAACTGAGAAAGCCGCTTCCACCGTCCACCTCCCACACCATGCGCCCACTCATATTCGCGAGGTCGGCGTAGACCGTAATGAACGCGCCGATGCCGTCGCGATTGGAAGCCGTCCCTACCAGCGATATCCGCAAATAGTCGTTCGCGTTCCCGCCGTCGTTGCGATACAGAATCGGCGCGGCCTTGTTGTTCACGATCACGATGTCGAGATCGCCGTCACGGTCATAGTCGAGATGCGCCAGGCCGCGACCTTGTAGTCGATCTGTAACCCCGGCCGCGTCCGAAACATCCGCATAAGCGCCGCCGTCGTTGTTCCACAGGAATGTGCGATCATCGATCCAGCCGGTACCGTTGTAGCCGTTGGTCGCGATCAGGTCGACGTCACCGTCGTTGTCATAATCGAAAAACGTCGTGCCCCATGACCAGCGCGAATCGCGCACGCCCGCCGCTTGCGTGACATCGGTGAACTGCCGATTGCCATCGTTGCGGTACAGGCGATTCCATCCGCCGAAGCCGGTTGGAGGTTGCGTCGGGTCAGCGGTGATGTTCGTGATGAACCAGTCGAGGTCGCCGTCGCCGTCGTAATCGCCAAACGTCGAGCCCATTCCGTTGTAGTCGGTCCCGACACCGGCGGAGAGCGTGCCGTCCGTGAATGTCCCGTCGCCATTGTTCCAGAACAGTTGACTCGTGTGAAAATCCGCCGAGAAAGCGAGATCAAGATGACCGTCGCGATCAAGGTCTACAAAACGCGGTTGAAAGCGGCGCGCGACCTCGCCGCGATACACATCCACGCCGGCGCTCGCTGTAACGTCCTCAAAGTAGCCCGGCTGCGCGGCGCCGCGATTATGCAATAGCCGTGATTGGCTGAGATCGGTCGAGACGCCCCAATCGGCCGTCATCAAGTCGAGATAGCCGTCGTTGTCGTAGTCACCGAATGTCGCCCCCTGACGATGTTGTGGCGAGTCGGATACAAGCGCCGCGCCGCGGTCAATCGCCACTTCCGAAAACACGCCGGCGCCGTCGTTCAAATACAGGTAGTTCCGTGCGCCTGCCGTCGTGGTCATGTATACGTCGGTGTCGCCGTCATTGTCGATGTCCGCGGCGACCACTCCGTTGGTCAGCGTGACTTCCGTGAACCCGGCGGTCGTTGTCTGCGCCTCAAACGTGCCATCGCCGCGATTGTGATACAGAATGTCGACGTCATTCAGGCGGGTGAATATCAGATCGGTCCAGCCATCGCCGTCAAAATCCGCAGCCGCCACGCCGCCAGCCAGAAAATACGTGCCTGGAAGCCCGGCCACCTTCGCGCTTGTCGTGTGAACGTGTGTGATTCCCGCCGCGACGGTCACATCGGTGAACGTCTGCGCAGGCGCGGTGGACGCCGCGACACTCAGCATCGAGGCAATCGCCACGTGGCGCGCGCCAATCCATCGGTGGCGCGTGTTATCGGCCAATGGCCGGTCTCGCGAAGTTGATTGCGGTGTCACATCCCAAGCGTATGCGCCGTCACGCCGACAATCACGCCCTTTTCCCGAATTCATCCGGAAAACCTCACGATCGCGCGCCTATCGTTCCGCGGGCGCTTGTATTCGCGTCTCGCCCGTGCTGTCACACGGGAATCCAATAACAAACGCGAGAATCGCAAGAATCAGGAGGTCAGTTCCAATGTCCATGTTCCGCGCGCTGCTTGGAGCCGTCGCCATCGCCAGCATCTGCTCGGCCGGCCCGTCGAATCTGTTGAGCAATCCGAGTTTTGAAGACCCCATAACCACCGACGGTCCGCCGTTCGTTGGCTTCTGGGAGGCGTTCAACGCCGGCGCAGGTTCGAGCTCTGCGGTGTCCACATCGATGCCGCATACCGGCGCCCAGTCGCTTGAACTCACCCTGGACGGCGCCAACCTGTTTGCCGGCGTGTTTCAGGACGTCGAAAACCTGATGGCCGGGCAGGACGTGTCCTACACCGGCTGGCACAAGGCTGTCGCCGACAGCGGGATCGAAATCCGAATCGAATGGCGCGACTCGATCAACAATGTGGAAGTCTCGCGCACGCCCAACTTCACGCCAGCGCCGGGCAGCGCGTACGAGATGTTCATGCTGAACTCAACCGTGCCGATGGGCGCCGATACGGCGCGGGTGGTCTACGCGATCCAGAGCTTCGGCGGCGTCAACACGCAGGATGTTTTTGTCGATGACATGTCGTTTGTCCCGGAGCCGGCGAGCCTGTCTCTGCTCGCGCTCGGCGGCCTGCTCGCCCTGCGTCGCCGGTAAGAACCATACTCCAGACGAAGATTGAGCGCCCACGGGTTTCCGTGGGCGCTTTTTTTCGCGCGATGCGCGCACTTTTGCAGCGATCTGATAGCGCATAAGCAGAAGAGCCGACCCGCGCCATTCGGCGCGAACCGGCCCTTCCGGCAAACACGGACCTGCAGGAGGTTCGTTTATGGGCAGAAGCACACGTTGCCGAACTCCGCCAGGAGTCCGGCCAAATCCGCCAAATCCACCACGTGATCGCCGGTAATGTCGCCTTCCGGCGTATACGCGTTCGTCTGACCGAAGTGCGCGAGCAGACCGGCGAGATCGCTCAGATCAACCACACGGTCGGCGTTGATATCACCCGGACAAAGCGGGCCAACCGTCCCGATCACAGGCGGAACGCTCACGGTCCCACACGCGTTGGACACGACGCAATGATAAACGCCCATATCCTGACAGAGCACGTTGTCGATGAACAACTGCTGCGTCGTCGCGCCGTACACGATAGAGGTGAACGACGTCGGATCGTTCGGATCGAAAGGATTCGGCGTGTCCGTCATCGCCACGCCGTTCTTGTACCACTGGTAGTCGATATCAGACGAGCCAATGACCGCCGCGTTGAATACCAGGAACAAGCCAATGTTCGGATCCTGCTGAAAGTCGTTCGGCGGCTCGGTCAGCAGCGGCGGCGAGCAGGCGCCGGTTCCATCCAGATCGATCTGCCAGTTCAGGCCGAGGATGCGCGTAAAACCAAGCAACTTGCGACCGTCCGCCGAAACGTCGATCGCCACCTCAAACAGACCGACATCGCTCGCGCCAGGCACGCCCGCCATCAGGTCGGTGACGTCGGTGAATCCGGTGACGGAGTTGTACATTGAAGCCGCATAAAGGCCGCCGTTGTACACCGTCGACCCGACGACCGTGTTTCCGTCGTCGGTGATGGCGGTCGGGACAAAGCCGGTGATGGTCAGGCCGGTCGCCCATGAGGGCA
>JAGQOO010000059.1 GCA_020427345.1 Phycisphaerales bacterium
GGCTGCCGAACCGGGCGCGTCGCCATCAAGCAGCGGCCGGGCGGGAGTTTGCCGGAAGCGGAGTAAATCCGCGTCGTTTCGAGCGATTCATTCAGCGACAGCGGCGGCAGGATCGTCGGCAGACGCTTGGCCATCATGGTTTTGCCGGATCCGGGGGGGCCGATCAACAGCACATTGTGCCTGCCGGCGGCGGCGACGAGCAGCGCCCGCTTGACGTGCTCCTGCCCGCGCACGTCGGCGAAGTCGACGTCGTAAGTCGCCGCACGCGCGAACAGCGCTTCGCGATCGACTTCGGTCGCGTCGAGCGGCAGGTCGCCGGTCAGAAACGCGACCGCCTGCGCTAGGCTCTGGACGCCGAACACTTCGACGCCGTCGACGACGGCGGCTTCTTCGGCATTCTCCGTCGGCACGATGACGCCGGTGAAGCCGGTTTGCTTGGCGTGGAGCGCCATCGACAGCGCGCCTTTGATCGGCCGAACGCGGCCGTCGAGTGCGAGCTCACCCGCAATCAGAAAGTGCTCAACCTCGTCGCTGCGCACCTGATCGTCAGCGATGAGCATCCCGAGCGCGATCGGCAGATCAAAAGAAGGGCCCTCTTTGCGAACGTCCGCGGGCGCGAGATTGATCGTCGTCCGCGTGCGCGGCGAGGCGTAACCGGAATTGACGAGCGCGCTGCGAATGCGGTCGATACTCTCCTTCACGGCCGAATCGGGCAGGCCGACGATCGTCGGCACGCCGAAGCCGTGACCGGTAACATCGACCTCGATTTCGCAGGCGGCGGCGTCGATGCCGGCGAGAGAAACGCTGTTGAGTCGCGCGAGCATGGGCCGGGATGATACCGGGTTCGGTGTTTGTTCGCACGCAAAATCGGCTTTTAGCGTCTTCGGGGCCGGCGAAAAACCGCCGCGGCGCAGGTTTCGCGGGAAAAACGCATTGACGCGACGGCTTTGTTCCGAAAAAATAGATAGGTTGCGGGGCGATTCATATCTACCGGCTCCGGCAACCAGGCGAGAACTACGAAGCCGCGTTGGGAACGGCTTCAACTTGGGAGGCTTCGAATGTTGTTGTCAACTCGGCGTCGCGGGGACAACCTCGCGGCAGGCTTTACGTTGATTGAGCTGCTCGTTGTGGTGGCCATCATCGCGTTGCTGATTTCGATTCTTTTGCCGTCACTGTCACGCGCGAAGGAGCAGGCCAAGATCGCCGTGTGCCTCTCGAACGAGAGAAGCCTCGGGCAGGCGGCCAAGCAGTATCAGATCGAGGACAGTTCCGGCGATTACCCGTGGGTGATGCGATCGCCGTTCCGCGTTGGCGGGGCGTCATTTAACTTCAGCATCTATACGGAATGCATCTACGGTGGCGGTATGCCTGACAAGGATCAGACGACAGCAACCGCGGTCTTCGCGAGCCAAGGCTATACGCCAATCGGCGCGGATACATATCGCATTCCGCCACGCTTCCGGGCCCTCAACAAGTACATCGCGCCTACCGTAAGCTGGGACAACGCCAACCGCGATCGCAACGTCGATCGGCAGCGGATTCCGGCGGATATTCCTGGTTTCTTCCAGTGCCCCTCGGATGCGGCGCCGTGGCTGCCGGACATTTCTGGTGGCAACCCTGACTACTATGATCTTGAAACTGGGCAGTCCTTGTGGGAATGGTGGGGGACCAGCTATCCCATCAACTGGTATTGGCCGTACTACTATCGTCAGGCCCCTCCGGGCAACGCGCCGCCGTACACGGGCGGCAACCCCTACCTGCGAATCCTCGGGGGTATCGAAGGGGTGCCCAGCCTCGGCTCGGAGATGTTGAAGAGCAATCTCGCCGGTGGGTGGGAGTCCCAATTCGTCCTGTTTTCGGAAGGCCTTTTCAATCTCGCGCTGCAGGCGGCGTCGGCGCGCGGGGCGGCTAACCCTGCCGGCGAGCAGCCGCGCCTGATTCCGGGTTGGCACAAGCAGTTGAACTACCACGCGGCGGTCTATCTGGATGGTCACGCTGATTATCGTCAGCGCGATACCCGCTACATCGACGGCGATGGGTGGACCACTTGGCCGAACCGCCCATGGGGTGGGAATTGGGCCCAGTACCAGGACAACTAGTTCCCTGTAGGTCAGAGTGAGACCGAAACGCCGGCCCACCAAGCCGGCGTTTTTTTTCGGTAAGGCCGGAGCTTATCGGACGCAAAATTCATTGAAAAAGGTCCGGAATTTGTGGTGACAAGCCTCCCGGTCCCCTTTTATACTCGTAGTGCTATTCTCGATCGCTCCTTTCTTCGGGGCGTGAGCCTGTTCGAAACGTGTTGCGAGGTTTTGTCTAGCGCGGCCGCGCCGCTCTGACGGCGAGGTTGCTTACGCAAGGGGACTAACTAGATGAAAAAGTGGTGTTTGACGCTGATCACAGCGGGATCCTGTTGCGCCGCTGCTTGGGCTATTCCGGGCGATGTCGTCATTGGGGCGACGCAGGGCCCAGACGTCATCGTCGGCGCTTGCCATGATGTGACGCGCTGGGGTCAGGTGGGCAGCATCCACGCCTATTCGGTTGGAACCACCTCGTGCAGTATCGGCACCACGCCCGTGCTGTGGCGTTCGAGCGGCTCGGGCAGCAACGAGCACCCGGTCATTGCCCAGAACTTCTACCGCTTGAAGGACGGCCGGTTTGAGCAGATTGGCCAGAGCTGGTTGAAGCACGGCTTCACCGCGGTCAACAACGGCATCTGCGGAACCTGCGACGGCCAGCTTGGCACACGCCTGGGCGTCGGGTGTTCAGACCCCTACGGCGCCGGTCTGAACGGCAGCCAGGGCAGCCTCGGCGCTCGCTTCGAAGTCAACGCCTACACCGGCGTCTTCCCCGTCAGCCCGACACGCCCCGGAACCGGCACGTTGAATGGCCGCCTCCAGGTTGAGGATGTCGACGTTGATCCGGGTCAGAACGCCGGCGCCATCTACTGGGCCGAATGCCAGTACGTCACGGCTGATGATGCTCAGGCCGGCAACGGCTACAACAACGCGTCGCATCGTCAGGTCTGGTTCCAGGCCAATCGCGACGCGACCTTCACGAATCCCGGTGGTGGCGGCGCGTCCCCGACGATCTGCCAGCTTCCGGCGATTGAGGGTTGGAAGGCGTCGGACCCGACGGTAGCGATTCGGAAGTTGGACCTGGCGGGTGATGGTCGGGTGTACATCGCATGGCGTTCGGAGAATACGGGTCCGGGGATGTTTCATTATGAGTTCGCGGTGTACAACCTGAACTCGCATCGTTCGGTGCGCGGCTTCGCGATTCCGTTCCCTGAGGGCAAGAACGTCTCCAACGCGTACTTCCACGACGTCGACTATCACTCGGGCGAGCCGTTTGACAACACAGACTGGCCGGTCGCGGTGGGGACGGACCGCGTCGGCTGGGCCGGCGACAGCTACGCGACGAACCAGAACGCCAACGCGCTGCGTTGGGGCACGATGTACAACTTCGCGTTCGACGCCGACTTCACGCCGGAAGAGATTCCGAATTACGAACTGACGCTGTTCCGCCCGGCGGTGGATCCGAACGACGCGCCGGAAGTCATCGTCGGCGAACTGCCGATCGGCGCCGGCCCGCCGGCGAACATCCTGTATCCGGCCGGCGGCGAGACGCTGAACGTGGACGAGCCGATCGACATCGAGTTGTTCGCGAGCCCGACCACGCGCGTCAACGTGCAGGTCAGCACGAACTACGCCGTGTTTGACGCGGTCGCGGAAGACGATTTCGAGAACACCAGCACGCGCAGCAACTGGAACTCCGGCGGACCGCGTCTGTGGGACTACACCAACACTGAAGCGTATGAAGGTTCGATGTCGGCGGCGTCGGGCAACATCGCCGACGGCCAGCTGACGTGGCTGGAGCGTGAGCACGCCGGCGGCGGCACGCTGCAGTTCTGGTACAAGGTGTCGTCGGAGGCGAACTTCGACGAGTTGCGTTTCAAGGTTGGCAGCCGCACGCTGCTTCGGGCGTCGGGCGAAACGGACTGGACGCTGTTCACGTATGAGTTCGAGACGACCGACCCGGTGACGCTGCGTTGGGAATACCGCAAGGACGGCGCCAATTCGGCGGGTCAGGACAAGGCGTGGATCGACAACTTCGTGATCGGCGCCGACACGACCAGCTGGTCGGACGTTGTCGAGACGACGGCGCCGGGCACGACGCTGATCCCGTGGACGCCGACGGTGGTTTCGGAGCATACGCGACTGCGTGTTCGGAATGATCTGGGCGACGGCGAGTACGGCGAGTGGGATCTGATCGACCACAGCTTCGCGGTCCGCATCTACGGCGACGCGACGGGCGACTGCGCGGTGAACCTGGCCGACCTGGCGGCAACGCTGGCCGGCTTCGGCACATGCGACGGCGACCCGCTGTTCGATTCGCAGGCCGACTTCAACCACGACCTGTGCCTCGATCTGTCCGACGTCTCCGGCGTGCTGAGCAACTTCGGCGCGACCTGCCCGTAAGGGCGTAACGTCGGGTCGATGACCCGACCTACGGAGTCTGCCCGAAGGGCACGACGAACGCCCGCCGCCAACGGCGGGCGCACCAGCGACAAACGACGGGGAGCCGAAAGGCTCCCCGTTTTTTTGTGCCTCGGCGCAACCGGCCCACGGCTCAAGAGCCGTGGCACCCGGATGGCACGTGCCGCAACACAAGACCACGGCTCAAGAGCCGTGGTTCGGACTTGCGCGACAAGAGCGTGCGCCAGGCACTGCCGAGACGGCAGTGGCACACTTGCGGAGTTCGCCCATCCAGGGCCAAGACTCAATAGCCGTCTCAACACCGGCGACGGGGGCTGGCGACTTTGTTCCGACGACCACAAAATGCGGTCGTGAAGAATCTAGAAAAGAGCAAGGTCTCAAAGCAGTCGCACGCGAAAGCGAAGAAGGCGGCGACCCGCGTAAAGCGCTCGGCCGCCCAGACGAAAGGCGCGGTCGCCTTGCCCAAGCGATCCGTCGCCAAGCGAACGCGCGAAACTCAGGCGGTCCGCAAAGCGCGCGCCGGCAAGATCCTTGGAGAACTTCGTCGCTTATACGCGGATGCGGATTGCGCGCTGCGGCATCGCAGCGCTTACGAACTGCTCGTGGCCACGATCCTCTCCGCCCAGTGCACCGACGAACGTGTCAACCTGGTCACGCCGCCGCTGTTCAGACGCTTTCCAGACGCCGCCGCCTTGGCACAGGCGGACCAGGGCGAACTAGAGGATCTGATTCGCTCCACCGGCTTCTTCCGAAACAAAGCCAAGAACCTGGTGGGAATGGCGCAGCGCGTCGTCGCCGAGTACGACGGCCAAATCCCCGACTCAATGGACGACCTCCTACGACTGCCCGGTGTGGCGCGTAAGACCGCCAATTGCGTGCTCGGCACGTGGTTCCGTAAGAACGTCGGCATTGTCGTGGATACGCACGTCGGTCGACTGGCGAATCGGCTGCGATTGCCGACGAATGCTCGCGACGACAAGGACGCGGTCAAGATCGAGCAGGACCTGATACCGCTGTTTCCGCAGGAGTCGTGGACATACCTGTCTCACGCGCTGATTTCGCATGGGCGGGCGGTCTGCTCGGCCCGCAAGCCGCGCTGCGCGGCATGCCGGTTGGCGCCGTGGTGCCCGTCAGCCGGGCGCGTTGAATAAGTCACCATCGGCTGTGTCTGTGCGCCGCTATCCGATCCGGTCGAAGCGCGTTATCATCCCGCAAATTCCCGTCGGCGGAATTTTTTTTGCGCGGACAGAAACGGCGATCTCCGACTATGCCCAAGGATCCGTCGATTCGGCGTGTGCTGATCATCGGCAGCGGCCCAATTGTCATCGGTCAGGCGTGCGAGTTTGACTATTCCGGAACGCAGGCGTGCCGCGCGCTCCGCGAAGAGGGCGTCGGCGTCGCATTGTTGAACAGCAATCCGGCCACAATCATGACCGATCCGTCAATGGCGGATCGCACGTACATCGAACCCATCACGCCAGAAAACGTCGATCGCATCCTGACGATCGAAGCCGCGCGCGGCGCGCCGATCGATTGCGTCCTGCCTACGCTCGGCGGCCAGACGGCGCTCAATTGCGCCGTGCAGGCGTTCGAAGCCGGCATTCTGGAGCGGCACAACGTCCGCATGATCGGCGCCAATCGCGAAACGATCCGCCGGGCCGAGGATCGCGAGGAATTCAAGAAAGTCGTCACGGGGATCGGGCTCGACGTGCCGCGGTCGGCGATCGCGCAATCGATGGAAGACGCCCGGCGGATCGCTGAGGAGATCGGACTGCCGCTATGCGTGCGGCCCGCGTACACGCTCGGCGGCAGCGGCGGCGGCATGGCGCGAACGCGCGAGGAATATGAATCGATCGTCGCAGACGGCTTGGCGCAATCGCGCATTCGCCAGGTGCTGATCGAGGAGGACCTCACGGGTTGGAAGGAGTTTGAACTTGAGCTGATGCGCGACAAGGCTGACAACGTCGTCGTTGTCTGCTCGATCGAGAACATCGACCCGATGGGCGTTCACACGGGCGACTCGGTAACGGTCGCGCCGGCGCTGACCCTCACCGACAAAGAATATCAGCGCATGCGCGACGCCGCGATCGCGATCATTCGCGCGGTCGGCGTCGAAACCGGTGGGTCGAATATTCAGTTCGCCGTGAACCCGCAAACCGGTCGCATGACGGTGATTGAGATGAACCCGCGCGTGTCACGCTCCAGCGCGCTTGCGTCGAAGGCGACGGGGTTCCCAATCGCCAAGATCGCCACAAAGCTCGCGCTCGGCTATACGTTGAACGAGATTCCGAACGACATCACGCGCGAAACGCCGGCGTCATTTGAGCCGACGATCGATTATTGCGTCGTGAAGATGCCGCGCTTCACGTTTGAGAAGTTTCCTGAGGCCGACGAAACGCTCACCACATCAATGAAGTCCGTCGGCGAGGCGATGGCGATCGGTCGGACGTTCAAAGAGGCATTTCAAAAGTGCATTCGCTCGATGGAAATCAAGCGTCCCGGCTACGGGCTGCATGTTAATGATCGCTGGATGGAATCGCGCTGCGGCGAGCGGACCACGCAAGGCGCCGACAGTGACGACATCTGGTTTGACGCCTTTGGCCAGAACAAGGGCGAAGAGTTCATCGTCGGCAGCACGCTGGGCGAGCCGCCGGGCGACTGGCGCGAAGGCGCCGCTAGTGGCTGGCCGATTGCCCACGAGACGCTGATTTCGAAAATCGGACGGCCGTGCCAGGGACGGTTGTATTACATCCGCTACGCGCTGCATCAAGGCTGGACGGTTGAGCGCATTAACGAGTTGAGCGGAATCGATCCGTGGTTTCTCGATCAGCTAGCGGAGCTTTGCGCGTTTGAGAAACGACTGCTCGCGGCGCGACCCGCGGACGGGGCATCGCCACGACTGACGCCCGAACTCGCCGAGTTGTACCAGGAAGCGCGCCGTCTCGGTTACAGCGAACCGCAGCTGCGCTCGGTCTGGCGGCTGACACCAAACGCGCAGGCCGAGTTGCGCAGCCGGCGTGATCGGCCGAAATTCCGGCTCGTCGATACATGTGCGGCGGAGTTTGAGGCGTATACGCCGTATTACTACTCGTCGCACGAGTATCCGGTGACGCGCGTCATCGAGGATCGCGAAGCGGCACAGGCGGCGCGCGGGCGCTCGAAGGGCGACGCGGACGCGCTGCGGGCGGCGCTCGATCGGCTCGACGGCGATTCGGTGTATCGCGCCCGCGCTGTCGATGACACGACGTTGCTGGTCGAATCGCACGAAGACGAGTTGCGCGTGACCGGCAAGTCGAAAGTGATCGTGCTTGGTGGCGGGCCGAACCGCATCGGCCAGGGCATTGAGTTTGACTACTGCTGTGTGCACGCGTCGTACGCCGGTCGCGAAATGGGCTTCGAAACCGTCATGGTGAATTCGAACCCCGAGACCGTAAGTACGGACTACGACACGAGCGACCTGCTCTTCTTCGAACCGCTGACGCATGAGCATGTCTTCAATATCTGCGAGCGGCTGAATCGTCGGCCGTTCGGGGAGAGTGGCGGGCTGGTGCGCGGCGTGATCGTGCAGTTCGGAGGGCAGACGCCGCTGAATCTGGCGCAGGGGCTGATGGAAGCCGGTGTGCCGATCCTGGGAACGTCGCCGGCGAGCATTCACCTCGCGGAGGATCGCGAACGCTTCGCGCAAATGCTGTCCGAACTGGGTTTGCGACAACCGCCCAGTGGCATCGCATTTTCGCGACGGGAAGCGGGCGACATCGCGCAGCGCATCGGCTATCCGGTGCTGGTCCGGCCGTCATACGTGCTCGGTGGGCGCGGCATGCGCGTCTGCAACAACGCCGAGGACCTGGGCCGCTTTATCGATGAAGCGCTGTCGGCGACTGATCGCGGCGCGGAGATCAACGCCCAGCATCCGCTGCTGATCGACAAGTTTCTGCTCGACGCGATCGAAGTGGACGTCGACGCCATCGCGGACTTCGGCTATCCCGGCCGTGACCCCGCCGAAGGGCGCTGTGACATCTGTGGCATCATGGAGCATATCGAGGAAGCCGGCATTCACAGCGGCGACAGTTCATGCGTGCTGCCGCCTTACTCGCTGGCGCCGGCGCAGGTGGACGAAATCAAGCACCAGGTCAAGCAACTCGCGCGGCGAATCGGCGTATGCGGACTGATGAACGTGCAGTTTGCGATTCAGGGTCGCGTGCTTTACGTGATCGAGGTGAACCCGCGCGCGTCGCGCACCATCCCTTTTGTCGGCAAGGCGACCGGCGTGCCGTGGGCGCGCCTCGCGACGCGCGTCATGCTCGGCCGCAGCCTCGACGAAGCGATGGCGGACGAGGGCGTCAGCCGCCGGCCCGAGCCGCGCCATGTCGCGGTGAAAACGCCGGTGTTTCCGTTCAAGCGGTTCGCGGGGGTTGATTATGTGCTGGGCCCGGAGATGCGCAGCACGGGCGAAGTCATGGGCATCGACCCGACATTCCCGATTGCGTTCGCCAAGGCGCTCGCCGGCGCAGGAATGACATTGCCAGCAAAGGGCAATGTGCTGCTCAGCGTCAATGACCCGGACAAGCCGCGCATCGGCGGGATCGGGCGCGAATTGCAGGAACTCGGCTTCGAGATATTCAGCACGATCGGCACGCACAAGGCGCTGTTGGAGCATGGCGTGCGATCGAACATCGTTTCAAAACACAACGAGCGCGGCCATCCATTCCTGCTCGACATGATTCTCGCCGGCAAGCTCGACTTACTGATCAATACTCCGATCCACACGGGTCGCGCGTTTGAGGAAAGCCGCTGGCGAATGGCGTCGGTGCAGCGCGGCATTCCGCTGATCACGACGCTGGCCGGGGCGCGGGCGGCGGTCGGGGCGATTCGGGCGTTGCGCGAGCGCGAGCTCGATGCGCGCGCGTTGCAGGACTATCTCGGAGGCGGGCGATGAACTGCGCTCTCGCATTGGCGGACGGGACGATCTTTCGCGGCCGGGCCTTCGGCGCCGCCGGCACACAGGTCGGGGAGGTTGTTTTCAACACGTCGATGACCGGCTACCAGGAGATATTCACCGATCCGTCGTATTGCGGGCAGATCGTGACGATGACGTTTCCGCTGATGGGCAACTATGGCGTCAATCGCGAGGACTTCGAATCAACGCGGGCATGGCTGTCGGGCTTTGTCGTGCGTGAAGTGTCGCCGCGGCCGAGCAACTATCGCGCGACCGGCGACCTTGAGGGACTGCTGCGCGAGCAGGGCGTGATCGGGATTTCGGATATCGACACCCGCGCCCTGACGCGGCGGATTCGCGAGCACGGCGCTGTCAACGGCGTGATCTCCACGGAAACCAGCGACGCGCGCGAACTTGTGAAAGCGGCTCGCGCCGCACCGAGTATGGTCGGCGCGAATCTGGTCGAACGCGTCATCAGTCACGATATCAGCGAATGGGCACAGCGCGTATCCGACCTTGAGCGCACGTCGGACGCCGCGCTGCCGACAAAGCACATCGTCGCGTTGGATTGCGGCATCAAGCAGAACATTCTGCGGCATCTGGCGACCGCCGGCTGCCGCGTGACCGTCGCGCCGTCGAGTCTCGGCGCGGACGCGATTCGGGCGCTCAAGCCGGATGCGCTCGTCGTGGGCAACGGTCCGGGCGATCCGGCGGCTGTCGGCGCGGCGATCGAAACGCTGCGCGAACTCATCGGCTCGATGCCGATGCTCGGCGTTTGCCTCGGACATCAGCTGCTATCGCTCGCGCTCGGGGCGGAGACCTACAAACTGCGGTTCGGCCATCACGGCGGCAACGTGCCGGTCTTCAATCGTCCGGCGGGCCGCGTGGAGATCACGAGCCAGAATCACGGCTTCGCGGTTGAGGCGGCGTCGTTGGAACGCGCCGGAGGCGAAGTGACGCACGTCAACCTCAACGATGACAGCATCGAGGGGTTTGTGCACGCGAAAGCCGGCTTGATCGCGGTTCAGTTTCACCCCGAAGCCGGCCCGGGCCCGCATGACGCGGCGTACCTGTTCCGGGCGTTCGCTGAGGCGGTCGCGGAGGGCCGGGGGGTGGATGCGGGGCTGCTCGCATTTCGAAACTAAACACGGATTATTGTTGACAAATGTCATTGGGGGGGGGGTAGCCTGCCGTCATAATCGGACCTATGGAGTCGATACAATGACGAGAACGTTCCAGCGGTATGGCATACTGATTCTGATTTGTGGGTGCGCGATGGGGGCGATGTTAGACGAGTTGGTTAACAACCCCATACCCTGCCATGGCTCAAAACTGTACGAGAAATCGTGCGCCCAGCCGGATGAGTGCCTAAACGCCTGCGCGTTTCATTGCAGCGACGGCGATTCCTGTAAGCAGTGCTGCTCAAGTTTCTGGGGGACCAGCGGTTATGTGCCGTGTCGGGAAGCGTGCAAGGATGTCTTTGAATAAGGAACGGGCGCGACGCTGCGGGGTCGCTCTCGTCGCTTTGATCTCACCGTTGGTGGTAGCGGCCGAGCCCCCGCTTCCTCCTACGTGGGCGATGCCGCGCGATAAGGCGGGCTGGGATGCTGCGGAGGCGTCCCCGAGTCCGCTGCGCGACAAGCCTGGCTATGAGCAGGCGCGGCACACGGTAGTTGAGCGGTTCGAAGATCTGAGCCGGCAGTTTGTGAAGGCAGCGACCCCGATCACACGCGACAAGGCCGATGTGCTGATTCGCGAGTTGTATGTGGATTACGGGAATCCGCTGATTAACTTCGGTTCGCAGGATTTTGTTCTTTCGATCGTGGGCGAGTTGGCGCCGCTTGGGGAAGAGCGAGTTCCGGCCGATGGGCGGGCCGCCTTGGCGCGGGGACTAGCGGCCTACATCAAGCGCGGCGGCGGGCGATCTGATCCGCGCATGCAGGCGGAAACGGGCCGGACGTTGGCCGCCCTCGCGCCGTCCGATCCGGAAGCGCTGCGCCTGTCCGATGAGTTGCTGCTCGACGCATGGGCGTGGACCGAAGCGATTCAGTCCCCATTGATGCGACAGATTGTCGGCAGACACTGCGCCGCCGCGTGGGGGGACTCGTTTTGGATGGACTATGCGGACGCGGATATGCCGAGTGGGTTTCCGGCGTCGCCTCCGGACGCGTACCTGAAAGCGATAGCCGCATTGCGCGACCTGCTCGCGTGCCCGGACTTGGGTCAGAAAGAGGGGGCGCGGCTGTTTCGAAATGCGACGAAGCTGTGTTCGATTCACCTTGATCAAGCGGAGCTAATAGAAGACCTGCAGTGTCGCTTGCTTCTAGCATTTCGGCTCTTGCTGCATCGTGACGACACGTCGGGAGAAATAGTGGAGCGAATCGGGCGCGAGCTCGTCCGAATGCTCCGCGAAAGTCCGCCGAGTGCCGGGAGATTGTGGACAGCCTGGCGTGACGCCTTTGGGGCGATGGGCCAATCCCGTGCCACCCCCGCGTTGTTGCGCGAGCTCGATCGCTTTGCCAGTCAACCAGAATTGCCGGCGGCGACAAAGGAAGAGGCCAGTGCTATGCTGGCCGAATGGAACGCGCCCCGCTGATCCACGCGATATGTAAGTCGCGCTTATCAATAGCGGGTATCTTGCTCGTCAGCTTATTAGGACTCACGGTCCATGCGGGCTGTTCCAGCGGATGGGGCTTTGAGCGGATCGCGCTGGGCGACACGCCTTCGCAATATGAGCGCGCACTGCCGCTGGATGGCGTGCGGCGGACGCAGACCGGCATGTGCTGGACCGGGCCGGGCGGGGCGCAGTCGGATGTCGTCGTCGTGCAGACGAGCAAAGACGGACGCGTTTGCGCGAAGTTCCGTGTGACTGAGTCCGAATCGCCGAACCTCGGCGAGCCGCGCTATGCGTTTCGAGCCGCGCTCGACCCGCAACTCTACGGCGTGGCGCGTGCCGATCCGATCAACGCGCTACGCGCCCTCCTGTTGGATATTCGCGACAACGCCGCCGATCCGGTTGTATCAGCCGCCCAGCGCCGCGTCGCGGGCGCGATCGCGCGGTGGCTGGTTGTCTGGCCGGGGGTGGATTCGACCGGATTGGATGAAGCCGAGCAGGACACGCTGCTGCGCGAAGCGCCAAGCGGCGGCACGGCGACGATGCGCGTGACGAGCAAAGGGGCGTTTCAGTATGAGTACACAGTCGAGAAGTAGAAAGCGCGTACGCAGAACGTCGGTTTTAGCGTCGAGTCACCCACTAATCGCGCCGTCGGGAATCTGAAGAGTGAGTGCGCTGATTGGCCCGCAGGGCCAACGGCCGGTTGCCAGGGGCTTTAGCCCCTGGGCCTTTGTCCGCGGAGAGATGGCTTCGCCCGGCAGGGCGAACGAGGCTCACTCGTCGGCCCTCCGGGCCGATTGGGTATGGGCCGCTTTCCAGGGGCTAAAGCCTTGGCAATCAGCGTCGGCCATTTGGGCCGATTACGACCTACGCACGCAGGCCCTCCGCCACCTTCCGCACCGCCCGCGCGGCTTGCCGCACGTACGCCTCCGACACCTTCGTAAACGCCGGCAGCGTCAATATCCTCTCCGCCGTCGCTTCGGTCACCGGCAATGAAGGCGTCGGCGGGGCGCGTTTTTCCGCTTCGCGCAAGCCGTCAACCGTCTGCGGCCCGCCGAGGCGCATAAACGCGTATTGATGTAGCAGCTTCAGTCGATCCGGCTCGACCGGCGCCCCTTCGGCCTTTGCCGCGGCGACAAATCGGTCGCGTCCGCCGTGGCGCGCGGGGTCGGTCAGCAGCAGTTTGAATTCGTAATATCCGCCGCGCTCCGCGCCGGGCAGTGTGCGGGTCGGTCGCACCCATTCCGAATCGCGCAACTCTTCGCAGATCAACTCCCAATTCCGCCGCCGCAGCGCATTGAGTTGATTCAGGCGGTTCAGGCTCTCGATCGCGAGCAGAATGCCGAACAAATGCGGCCGATACTTCGGCCCGATGTTCATCAAGCCGGTATCGAACGTCGCGGCTTTTTGGGCTGAACCTACGCGCACCGGCATCGCATACGCCAGCATCGCGTCATACAAGCGCGGATCGTCGCAAACCGCGATGCCGCCCTCGCCGGCGCTGACGGCTTTGCCGCCTTGCAGGCTGAAACACCCGATGTCGCCCCATGCCCCGATCGGTTTGCCGGCGAACAGCGCCCCGTGCGCATGTGACGCGTCTTCTATCACTGTCAAGTTGTGCTGTTTTGCGATGGAGTCGATCGCCGACATGTCCGCCGGATTGCCCCACAGGCTGACGGCCATGATCGCTTTCGTTCGCCGCGTGACGCGTTTCGCGGCGTCCGCCGGGTCGATCGTGAGCGTGGTGGGATCGATTTCGCAATACACGGGTGTGCCGCCGCAACACAGGATCGCCGTCGCGGACGCGTGCCATGTGTATGACGGCACAAGCACTTCGTCGCCCGGGCCGACGCCGACGGCGAAGAGCGCCGTATGCAGCGTGGCCGTGCCGCAGCTCATCGTGAGTCCATATTCGCGTCCGGCGAGCTGCGCGAAGCGCTTTTCGAACAACTCGACGCGGCCTTTGCCGGTGGCGGATGTGGCCTGCCCGCGCAGCAGGTAATACGCGATGCCCCAGCCGTCGCGCAGGCGCGTGTGTTTCCAGCGTTCCTTGCCGGACGCGGTGACGGATTTCGGGCCGCCGTTGATCGCTAGCGCGGATGCGGCTGGCGAAGCGGCGCGTGGCGCGCTAGCCGACGGTTGCTGGACGTGGGTCGCGCTGGTACGCGTCACGACTTACACCTTGATAAGTGGCCGCATCGGGGCGCAGCGGCAAGTCCACGGTCTGCCCGCTGATCGCGGCCTGATAGATCGCCTGGCACAACTCCACCGCGGCCCGGCCCTCGGTCGCGGTACAGGGATTTTCGGCTTCGCCGCGCACGCACGCCAGCGCGGCCCGCAGAAAATGCGTATGGCCGTTGTCGTATGGCGATGGGCGCATCGGTTGCTTGCGACGGCGTTGCAATGCCCGGCGAATCTCCGTCAGTCGGCCGCGCCAGCCACGTTTCGGCAGCGGAAACAGCCGACCGAGCCGCGCGCCGAGCGAGGATTGCGCCGCGCCCGACGCCATCATCAGGTTCCACGGCTGCCCGGCGCCGCCGTGCTCGCCGACGATGTCGAGACGTTCGATGAATGGCCCGCGCCGCGCGGATGCGCAGAATGACCCCAGCGCGCCATTCGCAAACCAGAAATTCGCGACAAGGTGATCTTCCGATTCGATCGGGTGCGCCATTGTCCGCATGAACGCCTGCACGCGCTTGACCGGTCCCATCAACCATAGCATCAGATCAAGCTGGTGAATGGCCTTGGTCATCAGCACGCCGCCGCCCGCGAGCGCCCAATCTCCCCAGACGCCCTGTGCGACAAGCGCGGCGGGCGGCGGGTCATATCGCAGCGCCTGCGCCATCAGCGGCCTGCCGATCTGATCGTTGTCGATCAGCCAGCGCATTCTCAGGAATGTAGCAGTGGCCCGATTCTGGTGCAGCACGATCAGGCGGCGATCGGCGCGCTCAGCGGCAGCCACAATCTCGTCGCAATCGCGCAAGCTGATCGCCAGCGGCTTTTCGCAGATGACGTGTTTGCCGGCTTCCAGCGCCGCGACGCACATATCTCGATGGAATCGCGGCGGGGCGCAGACGTCGACGATGTCCACGTCGTCGTGCCCGATCAGGTCGCGATAGTCGGTCGTGTGAAACGCGATGCGGTTCGCGCTCGCTGCGGCCGCCACAGGTTTGGCGTCGACATCGGCGATAGCGGTGACAGGCGCGCCGATGTCCTGATAGGCCCGAACGTGGTGGGGCAGAATCGTGCCCGCGCCGATGATTCCGATGCGCGGATTCACGCGTC
>JAGQOO010000005.1 GCA_020427345.1 Phycisphaerales bacterium
CCTATGGATCCGCAAAGCCCACATTTGAAGAGCTTGAGAAGGTCATGGAAAAGTGTACCGAGAGTTCCCGCTTCCGTGAGGGCATATGGTAGACGCGTGGCTTGAGATACGCCTAGACTTGGATGTGGCGGTTGCAAACTCGCTTCCACACAAGGTAATAGACGTGGCCCTGAACCTCGCACATGTAAGCGCTAGGATTGAGTCAGAGGAGTACCGGCAGCTTGGGGCGATCCGAACGCGTTGCCCGGAGGCGTTCGGAGGCTGGCATATCCGGCGCAAATACTCGGCCAAGGACATTAGGGAAGCGAAGCTCTTTGAAGTGACCCCAAAGTCGTTTGAACCGGCCGGTGAGGACTGCGGTACGGACTACGACTACAGCGCGGCTTGTTCGGTCTGCGAAACACCCCGCAGACTCAGTGGCCCATTGACACTCGACCTGCGTCGTGCTCCACGCCGCGTCGGACTCGCCTGCACGATCGCGGAAGACGAGATAGTCGTGTCCGAGCACGCCCTTCGTGAGCTTATCAGTGAGAATTGTTTAGGGTTTGATGTCGAGCCTGCCCAACATAAATCGAATGTGGTCCCTCCAATGGACCTGCGCCGCGTTGCGTCGGGACGCGCTCTGCTAAGGCAAGCGCTTAGTCTCGGACTTACCCAGAATCAGGGTTCATTCCATAGGTGGCTCAATTCCGATCCTCAGCACTCGCTCTTTGATGCAGCGTGGGCCGAGTGGACAGCATTGTCAGAGCAAAAGGCCCGTGGGCTCCCAATTCCGCGCTGGTACCGGCTGATCGTCACGTCATCTCCCGTTGACATTGCGCCTGAGACACGAATTGGCAATCACATTCTGGACTCAATACATCCATGGCAACCCTGTCCTTGCAAAAGAACGCTTGGCTTGAATCTGCTCTCGCGACTCGCCCTTCGGGGGTGGGATGGAGCCGATGTGTGTCAAACCAGACAGCGAATCGGCTGTCGGCGAGGGCTATTGATCCCGAAATCGCTGCTCCTTCTATCAGCAAGGGCGCGGACTGCACTGCTACGCGCAGGCTGTAAGTCGCTCAAGTGGGAAATCCCGTCGCTCGTTGCATAACGCCGGCCCGTGCTGCGACCGTCGTGCCAGGGCCGCGTAGCAGCCCCTCGACGCGACCGTCAGCCCGTGGCGCGCTTTCGCCGCAGGCGTAAGCATGTGGCGCGCGCGAACTCCTGACGCGTGACGACGCCGATCCGGCGACGCTGGCGGCGGAAGCCGGGTCGCGACGAACTCGCTTCCAATTCCGAGACGCCGAGTCGATCGGCGTCGCCTTCACCCGGATCGTCGCAAGCCCGTATCTCGCCGCGGCCGCCCAGGTCAAGTGGGTATAGACAAGTAGTCTATCAACCGGCCAACAGGACCTTGCTCAACGGGCCCCGGACGCCGCAGGAGGCTGCAGGCCTAATCAGTGTCCGCCGGTCCTGCTTTGACGATGTCTGATCGCGACGACACGCCGTTCTCGTTGAACGCCTCGATCTGAAAGTAGTGCGGCTTGTCACGATCAAGCGCCCGGAAGTAATAATCGTTGGCGCCGAGCACCATCACGCTCGTGTACAGCTTGCTGGCATCCACGCCCGCGTAGATCACGTATCCGGTTGCGGCGTTGACGGTTTGCCACTTCAACCAGGCGTTGCGCGGCTCCGACACGCCGCGAAAAGCGGAGAAGCCCTCGACAGCCGGCGGCGGATCGCCGTAGCCCGTTCCGAACACACGCAGCCCGCTCAGTGCGAACTTGCCGGTTGGGACGTGGACATTCTCTATGCGAACAAAACGCGCGTCGATCGGCTCGGTCAACTCCACATAGTCGTGCGGCGTGTCGGCGACACTGGCGCTCTTGTCGACGATCACGTCCCAATGCTCGCCGTCGAGCGACGCGAGCAGCCGGTATTGGTGACAAATGCCCGGCCCGGACGCCTTGCCGATGAACGTGGCGTCCTGATCGGCGTAGTTGATCTGAATCGCGCACACGCGCTGACGGGCGCCCAGATCGCTTTCGAACCACTCGCCGGCGCGCGACGTTTTTGCGCTCCAGTATGTCTTGATGTCCTCGTTGACGGCGAAGTTCGGCGTATGCCCGCCGAGCGTCGACGACGCCCGCGCCGGCCTGGCGTAGTTGAGAATCATCCAACCCGGCCTGCGCGAACCGCTTCGCTTGCCGTCCGCGGGCGGCGCATACAGCGGAAAGTCGCCATACGCCGTATCGCAGTACATGACCCCGTCGGCGTCGAATCCCGCCGGCCACAATCCGATGCGGCGCTCGAAGTTGTCCTTCACACCGATGGCGATTGTGGCAACGTGCCACCAGTCGCCGTTATTGCCCTCGAATGACGAGCCGTGTCCGGCCCCGCGCGCGAATCCGCCGGTCTTGTACGAAAACGGGTTGTGCGCCTGATAGGTAAACGGCCCCAGCGGCTTGTCGCCGACATACACGCCGTCGCCGTAGCCGCTGAATTCGGTTCCCGGCGCGCCGTATTGCAGGTAGTAGCGGCCGTTGTGCTTGTTCATCCACGCGCCTTCGATGAACGGGCGCAGCCAGGTGTTGTCGTTCGCCTCCCCAAATCGCTCCCAGCCGTGAATGTCGGGGTGCAGGCCGATCATCTCGCGCGGCTCGCCGATCGGGCGCATCGTGTGGCGATCGACTTCGACGCCGAACAGCGGCTTGCGGTTATTTGAGCCCCAATACGCGTACACGCGGCCGTCATCTTCAACGAAAAAGGCCGGATCCCACGCTGCCAGCTCGCAGCCCGGAATGAGTTCCGACCAGTCGTTGACTTTGGGGTTGCGGCTGGTCCAGATCGGGAAGTCGGTCGTGTAGGTAGAGCCGATGACACACAGGGCGTCATTCATGACCCATGCGGCGGGCGCACAGAGTTCGTCAAAGACTTTGTGCTGCGGCTTCAGAAAGCGGCGCGTTACGAAGTTCCACGTGACGAGGTCCGGGCTCCACCAATAACCCCATTGGTTCGTCGAGAACAGGTAATAGTCGCCATGATAGCGCACAATCACCGGGTCGGCGGTCGCGCGGTGCGGCGCCTTCTCGTATGCGCCGGGGATCGGCGTATAGGCGTAGTCGAGATTCATCGGATTGCAGAACGTGCGCGGGTGGAGTGTGATAGTCGATCGAGAAGCGGGTCTCGTGGCACAGCCGACGAGGCCCGATAGGAACGATGCGATCAGAGCGCATGGGATGGTTTTGTTGAGCATGCGCGGGATCGTACCCGCTGACAGGCGTTTCGCCGACGGCCGCCAGTAGCGCGGTCGGGAGGTAGGTGAGAAGAAGGTGATTCGGATGAAACGACATGGTGTTTACGCGGCGTTTGTGTTCGGGATTGCGCTGCCGGCGATGGAGACGGTGCGGCGCGGGACGGACTTCAGCGACATTCCCGCGTACATCGACGATTACATCGCGGGTGGATTGCTGCTGTTTGCCGCGTGGTCACGTCTGCGCGGGAAGCCGGCCGGCGCCGCGCTGCTGATCGCGGCGTGGGGGATCGTCTGCGGAGGCGGTTACTACAGCTTTTTCGGGCAGCTTCGACATCTCCACGACGCGGATCCATCGGGATTGCCGGGCGTCGTAGTGTTGGCGGTGAAAGGCGCGTTGTTCGCGATCGCGATAATGTGCCTGCTGTTGTCAGTCAGCGCTGTTGCTGAACGGGACATGGTCCCCTAGGGCGGCCCGTGCCCGCGGCCTGATCGCCTCCCACCAGGACCGCGCCCCGCGCCGGCCCCGGCCGCCCCGTGTCGCCAGCGATAGCCGCCCGCCTCGCGCACGCCGCGCGCGCAGCGGATGAACAGCGTTGCCCGCTGGGCGTCGGTCAGGTGTGGGCGAATGGCGAGCAGATAACCGGCGATGTGTCGCTCCAACTTGTCATGCGCGACGATCACTTTTTCGACCTGGCCCTGGATGTCCTCATCGGAGGCGGACATATCCTCGAACATCGTCGCCAGCCGCTCGCGCTCCCGCGCCAACTCCGCCTCGAGCGTCGCTCGTTGCGCGTCGAAGTCGGCGTCGACCTCGGCCAGCGACTCCATCTGTCGCGGCGACAGCAGCAGCCACGCGCCGAGCGCCTCATGGGCTGACATCTCGGTCCGGTTCGCATTCGACTGCCACGCGCCGGCGGCGATCAAACCGCCAGATACGCCGATCGTCGCGACCGCGAGTAGTTTGAGGTTGACTTTCATTGCGTCCCCTCCGCGTCAGGCGCGGGCAGGATGTCGTTCAACAGCCCCGTTGACGATGGGTCTTCAATCAGGCCGAATCCGATCGCATCGAGTGCTGCGTCGGCGGTGATCTGCGCCGGGGCGATCGACCGGCCAACTCCGGCCAGGCGCCCGGCTCCGAAGCCGAGGCCGACCGAAATGACCAGGACGGCGGCGGCGCGGCCTAGCCCGGCGAGCATGGCCCAAGGGAGCCGCAATGTGGCGCGACGGTCGAGCGCCTGCTCGATCGCGAGCCACATATCGACATTGGGGCCGACGTCCCAGGCGTCGAGCGCCGCGTGGACCTCGCGTTGTCGAGCTAGCGCGGCGGCACAGTCAGTGCAGGAGGCCAGATGCGCGGCCACATCATCGGGGCGCCTTACCGGTTCGCCTGAGGCCAGTCGAATCAGATCCAGTTCACTCACGTGCTTCATGGTTTTCGTCCCTCAACCGGTTGAACGATCGCCGGCCCGGCGACCTGCGGTGATTTTCGATTTTTTTCTTACGTCCGCTCCGTGCTGGTCAGCGATCCGCGTAACGTGGCGTACGCTCGCACCAGGCAGGATTCGACTGCGGACTGGCTCCAGCCGGTCGCGGCGGCGATGTCCGCGTGGCTCATGCCGTGATATCGATGCAGCACCAGTGCCAGTCGCTGCCGCTCGGGCAGGGCGGCGACGGCTTGGCGGACGGTTTCGCGCAATTCGGCGCCTTCCAGCCCGACAGACGCCGGTTCGTCCATGGCATCGGTCGGGGCCGGCCGGGGAGCGCGGCGGGCGCGGCGGCGCTGGTCCCACGACAGGTTTGCCACAATTCGGTATAGCCATGTTGTAAATCGGGCGGTCGGCTGATACGCGGCGGCGCTGCGCATCACGCGCAAGAACGTCTCCTGACACACGTCCTCGGCCAGAATCGCGTCGCCGAGAAAGCGCGTCGCGAGCGCAAGAACGCGCTCCTGATGGCGGCGCACAAGATCGCCAAGTGCGGCGCGATCACCCTGCGCGACCCGGCGCATCAGTTGTTGATCGACATCGTCCTGATCGGGCGGCATGAACATCTCAAAAGAAAACTGAAACGCGTCCGCAGGCCCCGCGCTTGGCCGGCGTTCAACCAGTGTAGTGAGGTTGCTCAGCGGAAGCACGACGAGCAACCGCCGGCGGAAGGGCGGATGGCTGCGAACAGCCGTTGCCGGTTAGTGAGTGAGGCGCGCTATCGCGCGCGGTGAATCAAGGAGGCTGCTGATGTTCACAAAACGCACAATCATGGCGACGATGACGGGACTGGTGACGTTGGCCTCAACCCTGATGGCGCAGGCGCCGCAACAGCGTCCGCTGAGTCCGGCGGAGCGCCAGGATCTGCTATACATGCGGGAGGAGGAGAAGTTGGCCCGCGATGTCTACCTGGCCATGCTCGAGCGCTGGGAGGTCCGCATTTTCGAGAACATCAGCCAGTCAGAGCAACGGCACATGGACGCGCTCGGTGGTCTGATCGAACGCTACGGGCTGACCGATCCGGTAACGGACATCACGCCGGGCGTGTTCACGAATCCCGATTTGGCGGCGCTGTATGACGAACTGGTGGCCCGCGGCTCAGCGAGTCTTGCCGAGGCGCTTCAGGTGGGCGCCTTCATTGAGGACCTCGACATCGTTGATCTGCGCGAGGCGATGTTGCGCTCGCGGCATACCGACATTACGCAGGCGTATGACGATCTTGAGTCGGGCTCGTGCAACCACCTGCGGGCGTTTGTGCGGCAGATCACGAACCTTGGCGGGACCTATACGCCGGAGTTCCTGACGCTGGCGGAATACGAGGCGATATTGAACGGGACCGAGGCCGGGTCCGGTCAAAGGAAAGCCAACGCAGAGCGCGCTGCGTGTGACGGCGCGTGTCGACGGCAACTGTGTGGACAGGGGCGCGGCTGTGCGCGTAAGGCTCGTAAGTAGCTTTAGTCGTGACGCGTCGCGATCGCGATGATTGAGCCATTAGCGGGGCCGACTGGGATGTCGGCCCTTTTCTTTGCGCGAGACGAAAATGACGCCGCGTCAGGGCGGGCTGGCTTCCTTCGCGGCCTTCGGACGATTCTCCGCCGCGACGCGCAGCAGCAGGATCGTGAACTCCTTGGCGGACGGCTCGCTGGAGGGCCAGCGGACGAGGCGGACTTTGTCGCCTTTCGTGTCTCGGGCGTTGCCAAATTCGTCCACGGTCAATCCGTCGAGTTGGGCGCCCCAGTTGATCTTGAACGGCTCCAGCGACGGGATCCACAGGCCTTTGTCGCCGTGCGTTGGTTTGCGATACTTCGTTTGCTCCGGCGAGAGGATGCGAACGCCCTGCGGCCCGGTTTCGACAAACGGGGAGGCCTCAAACTCTTCCTGGGATTGCGGGAACCGGCCCTCGTTCTTTTCGAGGAAGTAGATGAGGCCGGTGACGACGTCCTCGACTTGGACGAGTTCCCCACGATAGCGACCGGCGAGCACGACGCCGGCGACAATGCTGACGGCAAGGCAGATTCCGACGACGATCAGTCCACTCCGCATGAATCAGATTCCTTTTTGAGTATTCCGCAGAGTGTACGCGAAAGCGGCGCGTCGGCCCTCCGGGCCGGTCGTTTGCAGACTACAACCCGGGGGTTGAAACCCCCGGCAAGCGTCGTTCGCCCTTCGGGCGATTGCGCCGCCAACCGCTGCCTGATCCTACCGCTTTGTTCGGCGATCTGTTGATGCGCCGAGTTTGCGTCTAACGCCCAACGTCTGATGTCGGGCCTTGCGCTGACTATGCGGTTCGCGCCAAAACCGCGATACTGCCGAGCCGGTTCATGATTGGAGGGCAGAATGTCTGAGACGCCGTTGATCGACATGCCATTGCGGGGATTTCTGGAACGCCTGGGCTCGGTCGAGCCGACGCCGGGTGGCGGGGCGGCGGCGGCGCTGGCCGGGGCGATGGGGGCGTCGCTCGGGCGGATGGTGTGCGAACTGACGCGCGGGCCGCGCTTCGCGCCCGTTGCCGAGCAGATCGACCAGCTGGCGGACCAGTTCGGGCGAACGGCGGCGGTCCTGCGGCGGCTCGTCGATGAAGACGCGTATGCGTATCAGGGGCTGAGCGCGGCGCTCAAACTGCCGAAGGATGACGCGACCCGCGCGGCGCGCCTGCGCGAGTCGGCGACGCTCGCCGCCAGCGTGCCGCTTCAGGTGGCGGTGTTGAGCCGCGCGACGATCGGCGACATCGAACGCCTGCGGCCGATCGCGAACCCGAATCTGACGGCGGATGTGACCAGCGCGGCGGCGCTATCGCATGCGGCGATTGTCGCGGCCTGCGCGAACGTCGAGGCGAATCTGCCATTTGTGGACGACGCGCTGCGGCCGAAACTGGCGGCGGAACTGGCGGGCCTTGTCGCATTCGCCAATGAGGCCCGGTAGGGTCCGTCACGACCTCCCCAAGCAAAACACGCGACTGTTCGCGAATGAGAGTGATATGGAAGCGCTGTTCTCGTTGGACAACTTGTTTACGGTTCAAAACGGCCTGGCGCTGCTGACGCTGACGCTGCTCGAGATCGTGCTTGGCGTGGACAACGTCATCTTCATCGCGATTCTGGCGGACAGGCTGCCAAAGGCGCAGCGCGGCCGAGCGCGCGTCATGGGGCTTGGGGCGGCGATGGGTACGCGCATTCTGCTGCTCCTGGCGATCGCGTGGATTGTCGCGCTCGACGCCTACGTCCTGTTCACGATTGACGATCACCAGATCACGCCGAAGAGTCTGATCCTGATCGGCGGCGGTCTGTTCCTGCTGGCGAAGGCGACATGGGAAATCCACGAGAAGCTTGAGACGCCGGATGGGGATGAGAAGGGCGGCAAGCCGGTGAGTTTCGGGGCCGTCATTCTGCAGATCATGCTGCTCGATCTGGTGTTCTCGCTCGATTCAGTGATCACGGCCGTCGGGATGGCGGAATCGATCTGGGTCATGATCGCGGCGGTGATGATCGCGGTCGGCGTGATGATGGCGTTTTCGGGCACGATCAGCCACTTCGTCGAACGCTACCCGACACTCAAGATGCTCGCGCTGGCGTTCCTGCTGCTGATCGGCCTGACGCTGATTGTCGACGCCGTCGGCGTGCACGTGCCGAAGGGGTACATCTACTTCGCGATGGGCTTTTCGTTCGGCGTGGAGATGTTGAACATCCGGATGCGGAAGGCGCGGCGACCGATCCGCCTGAACGCGCCAAGACCGCCGACGCCGCAGGACGAGCCGACGACGGATTAGCCGGGGCGGCCGGACTCCGCGCGATCCGGCTCTTCGGCTCCATCCTCACCCGCAACGGCATTGGCGAGCGTGTCGACATCGTCGACTGTGTCGAACGACACGGTCGCCGGTCGGGCGGCGAGGCACAGGTTGACGACGCGGGCGACCTGGGCGCGGATCTGCGTTTCGGGGGCGTTTTCGGTCAGCAGACGTTCGAGGGCGCCGGTCGCGTCGGTGAGCGGCTCGAATCCGAAGCCGGACGCCTCGCCCTTCAGTTTGCGGGCTTCGATCTGCAGGTCGGACATGCTGTCCGTCGTGAGCGCGGTTTCGAACGCGCGCACGCGCTGGGGCAGGTCCTTGACAAACTCGTCGATCAACGGTTGCATCGAGACGTCATCCAACATGGAACTGACGAGTGGCGTGGGCTTGTTCGCTTCGATCACCTCGGCCAGCATCGAGCGCAGTTGCGACTTTGGGACATACCCGTCGAAGCCCGCCTCCGCGCATTTCCGTTCAATGCCTTTTTCCTCCAGCGCGCTCAGGGCGATGATCTTGCGAAGATAGCCCTTGTTGCGGAGCATGCGAACAACCGTCCATCCGTCCATGTCCGGCATTTCAATGTCGAGCAGCACGACGTCATAGACGTTGTCGCGCGCCAGTGACAAGGCATCGACGCCACCGCTGACGGTTGTCACGTCCGCGTTCAGAGCTTCGAGCACGTGGCGGATGAGCTTGACGGCCATGGCGCTGTCGTCAGCGGCGAGGACGCGGGCGCGCACCGCCGATCGGGCGAAGGAAGCCGGGTCGATGGGGCGATCGAAGCGGATTTCAGTTTCGTGGATGCTGGGGCTGCCCTGGACGTAGCGGCAACTGCGGACGATTCCATGCACCGTCTGCCACGTGCCGCCGACAGTCTGGAGTCGGACTTCGCAGGAGCGACCGGTATGCACGAGGCCGCCGACGATGAGGGATACGCCGTCCTGTCCGATGCTGCGCGTCAGCGTTTGAAACTCGAGCATGACATCGCGCGACTCGCGCACCAGAAACTGCGTATTGGGCACGCGGTAGCGGAACCGCCGGTTGAGGCAGAATCTCTCCAGCCGCGCGACGCCGTCCTGAGCGTCAAGCTCGTCCAGCATCGCGCAGAGAGCGCCATCGTCGAGTTTCAGTCGTGCCGCCTGTTGTTGCATCTCGTCCGCCCGGGAGAACGCCGATCCGTATTATTCAATCGGCGAAACGCGGGGCGGCTTCGCGGAGCGTGCCCTAATGGGGCTCCTCCAGCAGGGAATACAAGACGTTATCGGAAAAGGCCTGGGCTCGCGTGAGGCCGAGGTGATCTTCGAACAGGAACGTGGTCCGATACCAGTCGATCGGCGTCCGGACGCGCGGGTCCCACTGTCCGCCCCGCCGCTCATCCATCAGGGCGCTTTGGCGCGTCACGGTCCCGTCGCCCGGGGTTGTCTCTGAGATCCGCAGTTCGCGGTTCTTCCGCGACCATTCGAGTTGTGCCGGCGTGTCGACGGCGTCCCCGACATAGAGCGACAGCCGCACTCCCGCTGGCGGCGTCGCAGGCGAATCCAGCGCCGCAAAGAATCGCCGCGCCCGCGTCAGGCATTTGTCGAGGTGCTCTTCCGCGATCGCTCGGCGTTCGTCCGCGGATGCGATATCGGGCAGCAGTTGTTTTAACACGGCGTCGGCGTTCGGATTGGCGAGTCCCCATCCCTCGGCCTTCCAGCGTTCGAGCGAGAGGGCGTCGTCGATGGACTCGCCGGAATCCGCGATCAGCGCGCGATGGCGCGGGCGCGTCAGCAGTTGATAGATCGAAGGCATCGTGCCGAGGATCGCGGCGTCATATCTCGGCAACAGTGGCGAGTAGCTCGTTCCCTCGACGAGTTGCTTCAGCGCCAGCGCCGAACCCGCATTCGGTGTGCCGACGATGATGACCTGGCGCACATGCTCGGCGCCGGCCCATGTAATTGGCGGGGGAGTGTCGCCGTCCGGCAAATCCGCGTCGCCGTAGCGGAGGAAGTAACGCGTCACCAAACCGCCCATCGAGTGCGCGACAATGTCAAACTTGATATCGGCGTTCTGAATGCCGAATCGCTCCGCGTACTGCTTCTGAATGAATGCGTGTTTCTCATCGATGAACCGCTTCAAGGCGGCGGCATTCTCGACATTGTCACGACGCCAGTCATACGCGAATTGGAAACACGTAAAGTGGTCCGAGCCGTAATTGACCGCGCCGGCTTCGGCGAGTTGCTGATCTCGAAAGCCCCCGGCGCCGAGCGTGCCGAGAATCTGCGCATACGCCGCCAGTTCAATCGGCAGGCCCAGCAGCTCGATTTTGGCGCGATCGAGCACGCCCGCGGTTCGCACATCGTCCCGCAATTCGGCAAGCGCGGCGCCGCGCCGCATGGGCAGCGCGAGCAGACGGGCGCCGTCCGGCGCTTCGGGGTCGATGCTGTGCCCGCCGAACGCGCCCCAAACGATCTGGTCGCCTTCGGGATCGACCAGTCGGCTGCCCAGAATGCCCGGAATCACAATGACGGGGTGACGATCGAGGTCGTCGAGTTGGGCCGCGCGGTCATACAGCGCGCCGAGATTCGGCCCTTTCACTTCCATCGCGCATCCGGCGAGGATAATCGCCACTGACGGCAGAACCCTGAAGACGTGTCGCAAACGCCGCCTCCCGGACCGTGTCCACGTAGGTGTTCCGCCCGCTGTCTCCGTCCGTGAGCACGGGCGAGAGGCGTTATTTGAGCGGGTCGGCGGCGGAGTTTACACTCCGGGGCTATTGGACGCACGACATCGGCCGTGGACGCCGACGGGCGGGCTTCCTTGACTATGCGTGAGGCGATTAGGCATGAATCGATGGATCGCGGCATTCGGGCTTGCGGCTTTGCTCGCCGTCCCGGCGTTCGCTCAAGACGAAAAAGACAAAAAGGACGAGAAGCCGGCTGAAAAGCCGAAGGCGGAAGGGGACCTGAAGGCGACGGTCAAAATGAAGACGTCACTGGGGGACATCACGCTGGAACTCGACGCCGAGCGGGCGCCGATCACGGTTGCGAACTTCTTGTCATATGTGGACAAGGGTTTTTACAAGGGCACGATTTTCCATCGTGTCATTAAGGGTTTCATGATCCAGGGCGGCGGGTTTTCGCCGGACTTGGACGAGAAGTCGGACGGGTTGCAGCCTCCGATCAAGAACGAATGGAAGAACGGGTTGAAGAACGGGCGTGGAACGATCGCGATGGCGCGGACCAATGACCCGGATTCAGCGACAGCGCAGTTCTTCATCAACGTCGTGGATAACAGCCGCCTCGATCGGCCGATCAGCGGCGGCGCGGCGTATTGCGTGTTTGGCAAGGTCGTCGACGGCATGGATGTCGTCGACAAGATTCGAGACGCAGAAGTAGTAGTCCACCCCAAGTATCCGTCCGGCAACCAGGCGTGCGTGCCGGCGACGACGGTCGTGATCGAGGATGTCACGGTTGTGACGGACTGCGACCGCGGCAAGCTGGCCAAGGCGAAGACTGAAAAGGAAGCGCAGATCAAGGCAGAGGAGAAGGCGGAAAAGGGGCCCACGATGGACGAACATGTAAAGGCCCTGGAGGACAAGCTGGGCCAGAAGGCGGAGCATAGCGACAGCGGGCTCACGTGGTTTGTGCTTCAACCGGGCGACGGCGATGTGCCGGCGCGCACGAGCCGCGTCAAAGTCCACTACACGGGCTGGCTGTTGAATGGCAAGGAGTTCGACAGCTCGGTGAAGCGCGGCACGCCGGCGGAATTCGGGCTGAACCAGGTGATCAAAGGCTGGACCGAGGGTGTCAGCATGATGCGCGTAGGGGAAAAGCGAAAGCTGATCATTCCGGCCAACCTCGCGTACGGTCCGCAGGGGCGCCCGCCGGTGATTCCGCAGAATGCGCCGCTGGAGTTTGACGTGGAACTGCTGGAGATCGTCAGCAAGTAATCGCCACCGCAAGAGCGGTCTGGAGATATCAAGCGGCATACTCGCGCATGTGGGTATGCCGCTTCTGTTATGGGTGTGTCGGTCGTCGGCTTACACGAAGAAGACGAAGGTCATGATGATGAACGCCGGGATCAGGATCGCGCCGGAGTACATCATGTAGCCGAAGAAGCTGGGCATGCGCACGCCCGCCTGCTCGGCGATGGTCTTGACCATGAAGTTCGGGCCGTTGCCGATGTAGCTGTTCGCGCCCATGAAAACGGACGCGGCGGCGATCGGGACAAGCAGAGTGGCGCTGATCGCGCCTCCGCCGGCCAATTCCAGCGCGCCCGTTTCCGGCAGCGGCAGCGTGCGCGCGGTTTCGAAGAACACGACGTAGGTCGGGGCATTGTCGAGGAAGCTGCTCAGCACGCCGGTCGCCCAGAAGAACTGCCAGGGCTCGGTTAGACCGAGTTGCGAACCGTAGGTGTTCAGGATTTCCAGCGGAACCTGCATCGTGATGAAGATGCCGATGAACAGGCACGCGACCTCGAGAATCGCGGCGTAGTTGAACTCGTTTTCCTTGCGCAGGACTTTGGATGTCAGCGCCAGCGAGGCGCCGGTCAGCGCGAGTTGGACGAGTTCCCGGAAGTATGGGAACGGATGCCAGTCAGTGCCCGGAAACGCCTTGCTGGAATCAAGCGTCGCAACCGCGAAGACGACACCGAGCAGGAGCGGGATGTTGATCGCCCCGGCGAGGCGAAGCGGCTGACGTTCCGTATTGTCGCGCTGAAGATCCTTCACGCTTTCGTGGCGATACGCGTACGTATCGATGGCAAAGTACACGACCAGCAGCAGGACGATCAGGAACAGCCACTCGCGATACAAGCCGAGCGTCCAGAAGAACGGAACGCCGCGCAGATAACCGAGGAATAGCGGCGGGTCGCCAATCGGCAGCAGTGTGCCGCCAATGTTGCTGACGATGAAGATGAAGAAAACCACCGTGTGAACGACGAACTTTCGTTCGGCGTTGGTCTTCAGGAGGATGCGGATCAGCACCATCGACGCGCCGGTCGTGCCGATCAGGGACGCCAGCAGGCCGCCAACGCCGATGATCGCGGCGTTGGTCATCGGCGTTGCCCGCAGGTCGCCGCGCACGACAATTCCGCCCGCGATGACATAGAGGCTGAACAGCAGTGTCAGGAACGGGACGTACTCTTTCAGCACAGCGTGATCGACAATGGCCCAAACGGTCGCGAAACCGGGCGTTGTGTAGGCGTGCTCCGCGTGGGTGGTCTCCGTCGCATACGTTAAGGCCGGATCGACGTCGGACTGGGGTGCGTCATGTTGTGCCGCGGCGCGGTGGGCGTCGGCCGGATCTTCATCGTCAGCCGCGGACGCCGGGTCATGTGTTGCGCTAGCATGCTTGGAAGCTCCGGCGCTGTGGTCGACGACGCCGTAACCGCGGAAGCCGTAATACAGCAATGTGCAGGCGGCGAGGCTGGCGGCGACGAGCAGCCGATTGAGGTTGTGTTCCCACCAATGGTGCGTCGCGCGGATCAGCGGCAACAGTGCGATGCAGCCGAGCAGGGCGACAAACGGCCATACCCAGAACACGTGCGGTGTGGGGTGCCCGCCGGCCGCTTCGGATGTCATTGCAAGCAAGATCACGCTTTGCTTATCGGTTAGCTGGCGGCAATATCGCGTAGGTAGGCATTTGTGCGCGCTTACGACGCGAAAAACAGGTGACACGGGCGGCGCAGACGATGCGCGTGCGACGCCCTTGCCACACAGGCGACCGTCGCCGAGACTCTAGGCGGGCGGCTGTCAGCGAAGCCCCATTGGCGTCGAGCCGGGAGTTGTCAGGACCCGTATGTTGGTTGACCTAGGGCTGTTGGCGCTGGGGCTTGTCATCCTGTGGTTCGGCGGAGAAGTTCTCGTCGCCGGCGCGGCCGCGCTGGCTCGGCGTGTGGGCGTGTCGAGCCTGCTGGTGGGGCTGACGGTCGTCGCGTTCGGCACATCGGCTCCGGAGGTCGCGGTCAGCGTTCTGGCGGGCGCAAAAGGCGCCGACAGCATCGCGATCGGCAATGTCGTTGGCAGCAACATCAACGCCAACATCCTGCTGATTCTGGGGCTGGCGGCGCTGGTGCGGCCATTGCAGGTGTCGCGCGAGATCGCCCACACGGACGGGCCGATCATGGTCGGCGTGTGCGCGGCGTTTATTCTCTTTGCGATCGATGATGACCGGATCGGACGCGGGCACGGGGTTGTGTTTCTGATCGGGCTGCTGGCCTACACCTTGTTCTCATATCAGTTGTCCAGACTGCGACCGCCCCCGGCGACTGAAGAGCCGACATTCGCGTTTGTCGATCGTGGCGGGTTGCTCGTTCAGATTCCATTGATCATTGGGGGCATCGCGTGCCTGGTCTACGGGGCGGATCTGATGGTCGGCGCGGGCACGCGGCTGGCCGAACGACTTGGCGTGCCGGATCGAATCGTCGGGCTGACGATCATCTCGATCGGCACGAGCCTGCCTGAGTTGTCGACATGTCTGGTCGCGGCACGACGCGGTCAGGCGGACTTGGCGATCGGCAACGTCGTCGGCAGCAACATCTTCAACATTCTCTGCGTACTCGGCCTGGCGAGCGTTGTGCATCCGCTGAACGTCGAAAAGGCGATTCTGTATGTCGACAGCGCGGTAATGCTTGCGGCGGCGGTGCTGCTGTTGCCGATTATCCGGCGGGGGCATGTGATATCACGGCGCGAGGGCGCGGTGTTGTTTACGCTCTATTGCGCGTACCTGGGCCTGCTGGTTATTGAGAAGGCGATGTAGATTCGTTCGCCGGGCCCCACAGCAGTCGGGTCACGCGCCAATTGGAGCCGCTGCGCGTCAGGATCGCGACGAAACGATCCTCGACGAGCTTGGCGTCGCCGCCGTCGAGTGGTGTCAGTGCGCCGCGCGTGATTCCCTGCACATAAGCCAGATTACCGTCGGTAGTTTCGGCCTCGACTGACATGGTCAAGGTGACCCGAAACTGGCCGTACATTTCGCGGTACCGCTCGAGAATCGCGGCTTTTCCGACGACGCGAAGCCCGCCTGGGCCGATCCACTCGATGTCGTCACTGTATAGCGGAGCGACGGCCTCAAGATCACGCCGATTGTCGGCGTCGATAATCGCGGCAACGACCTGACTTGGCGTAATGGCGGCGCGCTCCGCTGCGCAACCGGGCGCCAGCGCGGTGAGGCCGCAGATCAGCCAACGCGTCGAACGGCGCGACGGCTTCATCTCATTGTCTGACGGGTGAATCGGCAAGGCCGTTTTCCACCGCGAGAATCTCGTACTCCTGCTCGCCGTTGCCGAGATTCGCCAGCAGCGTCGTCCCGACCTTGGTTCCCATGAACTTCTGCCCCAGCGGAGCGCGGTAGTTGAATACGTCACGATCGGCGTCGGCTTCAAATGGGCCAACAAAGAGGATGACACGCTCGTCGCCGGTCAGGCCACGAATCCTCACGCGCGAACCCACACCGACGTAGTCCGATGGAACATCGTCCGGCTGGATGGTCTGTGCGATCGACAGTTCGTTGTTGAGCGTGGCCAGGCGGCCGCGCAGCAGGTCGCGCTCTTCGAGGGCGAATTTGTACTCGGAGTTTTCGCTCAGATCGCCCAGGGCCGCGGCTTCGCCGATGCGCTGGGCATTTTCGCGCATCTTGACGTTGACCAGATCGTCGCGTTCGTCCTGTCGGCGACGAAGTCCCGCGGTCGTGCACAGGATGATGTTGTCGTCCTCCCACGGAGCCAGCTGGACCTGCTTCTTGACCCACAGGCGCGGATGCGCTTCGCGGAGCGCTTCGGCCAACCGGTCGCGGGCGGTGTCACCGATGCCGTCGAGACGGAGCAATTGCTGGCGAACCGTGACTGCGCGATCCGCTTCGATCCCTTTCAAACAGTCGGTCGCGCGCGAAAAGTCGCGCAGCCCGAGCGCGGCGCGGATGCGCGTACGGAACGTCCGCATTTTGGACGCGGCAGGAATGAGTGTGCGGCCGAGCGCGTCGAGCGTATCGAGAATGATCGCGAACAGGTCGGCGTCGGCCGGCAGGTCGAGCCCGTCGGTCTGCTTCGGCCCCTTCCAGAGCCAATACATGATCTCGGGATAGTCGACCGGGGCGTCCATCGCGGTTCTGGCGATCGCCGCCGCCTCTGCCGCCCGCCCGCCGGCATAGACCGACGCGTACAACTGGTCCAGCACATTCGCCGGCGCGAGAGGCATCAGCGTCAACCCGACGCCGGGGGCCGCTTCCGGGTTGGCGACTTCCAGGGCCTCAAAACCGAGCTCCCAGAGGTTGTTGTCAGGCAATCCCGCCAGCAGTTTGGCCGCGTCATCCGACTCCTTGAGCATGTCGATGGCGAGGGTCTTGGCGGCATCGTCGGAAATGCCCGCCTGACGATCCATCCGTTCGACGACGAGCGCGCTGGCCAGCGCCTCCGAAGGCCGGTACTTCCGAATGTTCTTGATGTGATCGACGATCCGTCCGTGCACGCGATCGATGAACTCCTGCGCAGGCTCCTCACTGAGGGCGCGCTTATCGCGGAGGTAGCTCTCGATTGTCGCCAGCCACTGCTCCGGCTCCTTCTGGCCCTCCAATCGCTCCCACACTTCGTCTTCCAGCGTGCGGGCCTGCGCGGAGTACTCGATATACACCGGCGCCCGGCCGGACAGCGTGATGTACTGCGACTTCTTGAGCTTCGCGCGGGCTTTCGTCCACCACTTGGCCCACTCGTCCGGCGCGAGAAAACGCGGCGTCAGTTCGTACTTCAGCGAATCCTGATCCATGCCGCCGCCGTGCGACTTGAGGATGTCGATGACGACAGTGACGGGGTCGCTGTCGAGCATGTCGCGCAGGCGGTCTGGATAAAGCTGCTTGAGAACGCGGAAATCGTCGCGCTCGACGCGCTCGAATTCGCGCGACAGGTCGATGGCGGGCAAGACCGACGGCCGCCCGGCGCCGCGCCGCACGGTGAACAACCCGCTGGCAAGGTCGACGTCCATCACTTCCACGGCCTGCTCTTCCGTTCGGCTGAGTAGTGTGTCACCCTTTTTCAGCGTCAGGCACAGTTCGAGCAGTCGGACAGCGTTTCGCGCCGGCCGATCCCCGGTCAGGCCGGAGACATCCAGCAAGCGATCGAATCCCGGTTTTTCACCGTGGGTCTGGCGGTAGAGCTCGATCGTTTGGGTGCGAAGCGTCTGATCCTGGGGGCTGGCGAGCAGCGATACGCGCGTCACACACAGCAGCGCGTCCGAATCGGCCTCGGCCGCGCCCTCGATGATGGTCTGCCCGAGCGTCGCGACACGCTCATCGCGCACCTTTGCCCCGAGAAGTTCGAACGGCGCAACGAGTTCGGCCAGCCTGGCTCCGCTTCCCAGCAACTCAACGCAACGCGACTCAAACGCCGCCAGGTCCCCGCTTTCCGCCAGCCGCAACAATTCGCTTTGAGACATGGTTCCCCTTGGTCGCCGGTTTTCTCCGGCCAATTTACAACCGCCGCCGAGCGACTCTTCGCTCGAACGGGCCAACCCGTCTGAACCCGGCGATCCGCCGGGGGTATCTCCAAACTGGGACGGCGTCAGGTCTCGTCGCCGTCATCCTTCAGATCATCCCGCGCTTTGCGTTTCGCGCGCAGCAGGCGCGAAGTGTAATCGGTTTCCGACTGCGGCGCCGCTTTTCGCGTCGGCTTGGCCACGACTGGCTGGTCCTGCTCGGTCGCCCCGCCCAAGGCCTTGGACAGCTGCTCACTGACCTGACCCGGGGTTTGCGGGGCATCGTAGCGAGCCCCCTTTGACGGCGCATCGCCGGTTTCGGTCGGCGGACGCTGCTGACGGACGGTTTTCAGGGAGCCCAAGGTAGCGGCGCTGGCCTCCGCCGCGGCCCGCGGGCGTCCGACTTCGGCGATGCGCTGCCGCAGTTTGCGGACCAGTTCGAGCGGGTTGATCGCGATTCGGCGCACGGCGACGTCGATCAGGAACAGCAGCAGCATCAGGCGAATGAGATCTTCCCAGATAACCTGTCGGCGCTCCGCCAGTGGCAGGCCGGCCCGCGCAAACGCGGCTTTCGGGTCTGTCTTTTCGAGCACGCGGCCGCCGGTACGATCGGCCAACTCGTCGAGCAGACCTTCATTCGCCTTGAGTTCGCGATATTCGGGCGAGTAGGCGACGGACAGCGTCGAGTGTGCCCGCTGCACGCCTTCGCGGCTCTCGGCGCTCAGATTGAAGATGTAGCTGCCCGCGTCGCGGGCGTCGAACTCGGGCGACACATACTGCCCGGGGCCGACCTGGGTCAGTTGCAATTGCTCGACATCCTGGTTCGGTCGAACCAGCACGCCGTTCATGGCGACTTGCGTGCGCGCGGCGGCGGTCTGGTCGCGAGCCGTGACGCGGACACGGGCCTTTCCGCCACGGACGATCGTCTGAATGTCATATTGTGCCGACTCGCCCGGGCGGGCCGCCCAACGGACGATCTGACCCCACAGCGTGGAGAACTCCGACCACGACGACCAGTGCGTGCCCCACTTGGCCCACATGCCGCTGGTGAATGCGACGGACTTGCCGAGGCCGACCTGCCACAACGCCAGCACCGGGTCATCACCGTCCTTCGTGTGACGGATCAGTGGGACTTGGGCGAGCGGCTTGCCGGTTGTCAGCACGAGGCCGCGCAGGTTCGGCATCGTGTCGATGCCGTCGAGGACTTGCGAGAACGTCGCTCGTTTGACGGGGGTGAAGTCCTTTTCGTCGATCAGCGAACGGCGAACGATCTGCGATTCTTTGATGAAGATCTGCGGGAGCTTTGAATAGTCCTTCACGGCGTAGAACTTTCCGCCGGTTTTTTGAGCGATGTCGCCCGCAAGCCGCTCATCAATCCAGTGCCCGCCGTATCCGATGCCGACTGTCGAGCACGAGATGTTGTTCGCTTTCATCTTCGCGAGCAGATCGGCGCCGGGCGGGCTCGGGTCGAAGTCCGAGATCACGATCATGTGTTTGGCGCGGGCGTCGGATTTGAGCAGCGCTTCGACCCCGGGGCGCATGACGGCGTCGAGGTCGGGCATGTCGCCCATCTGCATCTTCTGAACGGCGCGGATCACGCGCGACTTGTCCCCGACCGGGCCCAACGGCCAGATCCAATGGCCGTTCTGCGCGCCGGTCCATTGCCACGACAGGATGCCGACATCATCCCGGCTGGAGAGTGTCTTGATCGCGGCGACGGCGACGCGCTCGCCCCAGTAGTTGCCCTGCGGGATTTCGCAGGCGTGCATGACCAGCGCCAAGGCGCCTTTTGGAATGATGCGCTGGGCCTTGATGTCGAAACTGACCGGCATGATCTTCTCGACCTCGCTGCCGAGCCAGCCGCCGGCGCCGTACGACTTGTCGCCGCCGACCATGATCAGGCCGCCGCCGAGCTCGCGGACATAGACCGACAGCGCCTTTTGCTCGCGCTCGGTCAGACGGTGGGCAGGCACGTTCGACAGGATCACGAGGGAGTACCGGTTGATCACTTCGTCAAGCGGCGCGGCGCCGGCCGTCATGACCTCGACGCCTTCGATTTTCTCGCGCAGCAGCGTCTGGCCCAGGAACCGGGCGTCCGCGTACTCCCTACCGTTGTTCGGGTCGGAGCTTTCGCCCTCCAGGCCGGATGTAACGATCAGCACGCCGCCGCGGCTGTCGACCATCGTCGCGGCGCGGCCTTCGTTGTTGGCGGCGATCGTGTCGTTTTTGAGGTCATCGGGCACAAACTCGGCCCGGAAACGAAAGTCGTGACGATCATCGATCAGGACTTTGCGCTCCAGCCGATTCGGGCCGGCATCGAGCGTGACTTCGGCGCTGTCGATCAGGTTGTCGTTGTTGTAAATGCTGAGCTTGCCACGGACCGGACGCTGCGCGCGAACCACCATCTGCAGGTTGATGGTCTCTTCGAGTTCGGCGGTCGGCGGGGCGATCAGCTGTTCGAAAATCACTTCATTGTCATGCCGGAATTTGAGCGGAACAACGTCGACGGGAATGCCGGTTGCGGCCAGTTGATCGGCCTCGGTCAGCACGGAACCGACGTTTTCGTTCCCGTCGGTCAGCAGCACGATTCGGCGCGACGTGTTTTCGGGGAAGAGCGCCGCCCCGAGGCGCAGGCCGCCGGCGAGGTTGGACAGATCGGGGTCGATCGGCGCGCTCACACCCGCCAGCTCGACGGTGTTATCGAATAGCTGCTCGACCGAGGCGACGCCGTCGACGGCGACAATGCTGAGCGCGTCTTTGTCGGGCCGCAGGGCTTCCTTTGATTCGCGGATGAAATCAAATGCCGCCGCCTGCTGGTCGCGTGGGACACTGTTGGAGCGATCGAGCACGAATACGACGGCGATATTGTCGTCAGTGCGGACGGACTGCGCGCCCGCAAGTGCCAGCACCATGGCCGTTACGACGATGCAGCGCACGACAATCGCCACCCAGCGGCGAATCGGCCCGAGCCCCGCGAGTGAGCGAACAGAGAAGACAATCAACAGGGGGAGGAGGGCTAATAGCGCAAGATAACCCGGCGTCTCAAAGCGGAGGAAAGGGACCGCCAGCGCTATGGGCATGTCCGGATTCTAACCGATTCTGCTGGTTAGGGGGAGAGCCTCGGTCAGCTGGCCGCCCCTTGCCGCCGAAGGAGTTTGTCCCGCGCCCGCTGCCTGTCAAGCGACTCGGCGGCCGCGTCGGCGATAGAGTTTCGCGCCGACGAGGAAGAGTGGCGTCAACATTACGCTGCCGAAAATCGGCGCACAACCCGGGGCCGCAGTCTGTTCTTCGGGGACGCTGCCGTCCCAGCTTTTTTCGAAACCCTCAGCTGTCGCGACTCGCAACTGTGGAGCGTCGTACGCGCCGCCGCGTTCCGTGGACGTCAGGCGGATTGCGACCGATTCGCCTTCGGCCAGTTTCGGCAGCACGAAGTACGCATAGCGTCGGCGACTGATCGTGATGGTCTGGCCGACGGGCGTAATGGTACCGTCCAACGTGATCGCGAGATCATCGAAGCTCGCGTCTGAATACACCCAGCATTGGATTTGGGTCGCGTCTCCGGGGCCGATGTTCTCCAGTTCGACCAGAAAACTGGTGTTCTTTTCGCTGTAGAAAGCGAGATTGAATGGCCCTTCGACACTGCCTTCGAGCGTTGCCGGTGTCTCTTTGTCGTCGGTCGAATCGGCATCGTCGGGGCTGTTCGCGTCGTCGCCGGACGTGTCGCCGCTATCGTCCGTCATGTCGTCGTCCGCGGGTTTGTCATCTTTGCTGTCAGTTTCATCGGCGGCCGCGGTACGCGTGACGTCGGCGCTCGTGGCGAGAGCGTTGCCGTTGCCAGCGGAGTCGGTGAGCGCGTCAGCCGGCAGTTTGAGGCTGAGCGTGCCGCCACCGAGCAGGCCGCTGACGATCACTTTGTGTGTGATACTGTCCTCTTCCTCGATTATGACATCCGAGTGGCTCGTGCCGTCGTGGACGACTTCAATGTCGTTTGGCTCCAAGCCGACGATCTCGTCATTCGCTTCGATCCAGAATTCGGCGCTGGTTGCTGTGCCGACGTCGGCCATGTCGGGTGTGATCGTGATCGTCGGCGGCGTGTTGTCGACAATGACGACCACGCTGCTGAACGTGTCGGCGTTGGGACTGCTGCCACCGTCGAGGACGGCCCCCGGGCCGACGGCGATGCTGAGACCGCCGTCGCCGGCGACATTTGCGACTTCGACGGTGTAGCTCGAGCCGGAGCCCGTCACGGTCACGGCTCCGTGGGTTGTGCCGAAGTCGTCGACATCCACATCGTCCGCGGCGAAGCCTGTGACGTTTTCGCTGAATACGACGGTGAATGCCAGCGTGTCGAGGTTCGTCGGGCCGAGTTCGGCCGGCGTAATCGACGTGATGGTCACCGCGTGGGCGCTGGCGGCGAGCACCAGACCAGCGAGCGCGATCCGCATTAACCGGCCGAAAGTCCGCATAACCAACTCCCACAATCAGGTTCGCGCATGTGATGCGCCCGACTTGGGAGCATCGCGTGGTGGAGCCATCGGCCATCCGCGTGATGGGCTGTCGTATCACGCCAGGCGTGGCCGGACGCACGCGGTGCGACGTGCGCGACTCGCTATGATGGGCTGGTTCGAGACCGCTGAGTGGAGTGAGTATGAGGCTCGGAAAAAAAGCGGTGTGGGTAAGCGTTCTGATGGCCGGCTCCGCGTCCGCTGCGCCGCTGTTCGACGCGTCGCTCGGCACAACGCCGTCGGCGCAGGGCTGGCCGTTGTTGCGCGATCCGATCCTCGGACATTCGGTCAGCGAAACGCTCGGGGCGGGCTTCACGGCGCTCGACTCGCGCAACCCGATCTCGGACAAGGGCGGCTATTTCAGCGAAGATCCGTTCTTCGGCGTGCTGCGGCATCCGGCGTTCCCCGCCACGCTTGATCGGGTCGCCGGCTTCACGGTTCGCGTGGACCTGCGTATTGTGGGCGAGAACCATCCGCCGCGCGACGACAACGGCGATGGCCTGGACGATCGCGCTGGGTTCAGCCTGATTGTCGTTACGGACGACCTGTCCGCCATCGAGATTGGCTTCTGGGATGATCAGGTGTGGGCGTACGAGGACGACGCATTTGTGGCGGGCGACTTCTTCACGCACGCCGAGTCGGCGTTGCTCGATACAACCGCGCAGTTGCGCAGTTATGCGCTGACAATTCTTGGTGATCGCTACACACTGCGCGTCGACGGCGCAACGCGACTCAGCGGGCCGCTCCGCGATTATTCAAGCTTCACCGGTTCGCCGAACGTGTACGCGATCGCGAACTTCGCGTTTTTTGGCGACGACACGAGTTCGGCCGAGGGCGCGGTCGAGTTGGCGTACTACGACATCACCGATGACGCGCCGCCGCATTGTCCGGCCGATCTAAACTTCGACGGCGTTGTGGACCTGTCGGATCTGGCGGGGTTGCTCGCGGCGTTTGGCGCCTGCGCCGGTGACGCGGCCTATTCCATCAGCGCCGACTTGAACAACGACGGCTGCGTAGAGCTTGCCGACCTGGCCGGGTTGCTGGCGGCCTTCGGAACGAGTTGCGGTTAGGACGTTTGAGCCCACGCGCGCTGATGCATTACGATGCGGGCAATCGACGCCTGAAGTCGAAGTCGGTCGTTACGAGGAGTGTCGCCGCTGACCGCAATCGCCATTAAGCGAATTCGCCGTGCCCGGCTGCTCGATCGAGACGGTCTGTTCCGAATCGACATTTCGGCGGGGCGCATCGCGGCCATTGAGGCTGAGCCGGAAGCGGAAGCGCCCGTCGCGCCAAGCGGCGAAGAGATCGATGGCGGCGGCATGGTCGTGACGGGCTGTCTGGTTGATCCGCATTTGCATCTCGATCTCGCGTATTCGCAGGACCTCGTCGGCCCGAATGAATCCGGAACGCTTCGTGAAGCGATTGGCCTGTGGTCCATCGCCAAGGCGACGATTTCGGCGGAGGACACGCGCCGGCGTGCGGAGAAGGCGATTCGCGCGGAAGTTGGCTTTGGGACGGGGCTGATTCGGAGTCATGTGGACGTGGCCAGCAACGCCGGTTTGCGTTTGACCGAGGGCGTGCTGGCCGCGCGCGAAGCGACGCGGGCGCTATGTGAGATCGACCTGGTCGCGTTTCCGCAGGATGGGCTCACTCGCGATCCGGGCGCGCTCGAAAACTGCGGCGCCGCGATCGACGCGGGCGTCGATCGAATGGGTGGCATTCCGCATGTCGAGGCCACGCGCGAAGACGGCTTGCGCCATCTCGACGCGGTCTTCGATCTCGCGATGAAGAAAGACGTCGGGATCGATGTGCATATTGACGAAACCGACGACCCGAACAGCCGCTACACCGAGGCGCTCGCGGCCAAGACGATCGAGCGCGGCTATCAGGGTCGTGTAACGGCGTCTCACGTCTGCGCCCTTGCCAGCTATGACGAAGCCGGCGCCCAACGCGTGATGGATTTGATCGCCGAGGCTCGCATCAGTGTCGTGACCAATCCGGGCGTCAATCTGCACCTGCAAGGGCGGTATGATCGATATCCGAAGCGTCGTGGTCTGACGCGTATCGTCGACCTGCTGGCGCGCGGCGTCAGGTGCGCCGCCGGTCAGGATTGCATCCGCGACCCTTTCTATCCGTTCGGCAATGGCGCGATGCTGGACCAGGCCTGGCTGCTGGCGCACGCCGAGCACATGAGCCGGCCGGGGCAGATTCGGCAGGCCTTCGGTATGGTCTGCGAAATGGCGGCTGCCGTCGTTGGACGGGAGCATGGCGTGGAAGTCGGTAAGTCGGCGCGACTTGTCGTTCACGGCGCGGGCAATATCCAGGAACTCGTACGTTTGCGGCCGACGCCAAGAGGCGTGTTATTTGACGGGATTATGACAGCGGGGGCGTCTATCGGGGGGCGAGGGTAAATGGCGATCCACGTGATGGCCGTTGTTGACCGTAAGGCGCACGTCGATTCGTCGGCGTCTGTCGGCGCCTATGCGGTGGTTTGTGCCGGGGCCGAGATTGGGGCCGGCGCCGAAATCTACCCGCATGTGTACATATCCGAGGGCGCGCGGATCGGCCCACGGACGCAGATCCATCCATTCGCGGTGATTTCGCATCACCCGCAGGATGTGAAGTGGAAGAAGACGCCGAGCTACGCGCGAATCGGCGCTGATTGCGTCATTCGAGAGCACGCGACAGTGCATCGCGGCACCGAGCCGGAGAGCGAAACGATCATTGAGGACGGCGTCACGATGTTCGCCGGGGCGCATGTCGCGCATAACTGCCACGTGGAGGCCGGCGCATTGCTGATGAACCAGGCATTGCTGGCGGGGCACGTTCGCGTGGGGCGCAAGGCCATCATTTCCGGCGGCACGGGCGCGCATCAGTTCTGCCGGATCGGGGAGATGGCAATGCTGGCCGGCGGATTGCGGGTAACGGGCGATGTGCCGCCCTTCATGATGCTGGGGCCGGCGGGCGTGATGGGGCCGAACACCGTTGGGCTGCGACGGGCCGGCGTTGACGCGGAAACCCGGCAGGAATTGCGGCACGCCCATCGGCTGTTGTATCGATCGGGATTGCCGCTGTCGGACGCGATCGCGCGGGTGACGGCGGAAGTTCGGACCGACCTCGGCAAACGGCTGGCGGCGTGGTTGAATGAGCCGCGCAAGCGCGCGCTTGCCACGGGGCCAAGACATCGTGGCGTGGCCGTGACCGGCGAAGATTGACCGGGGCCGATATCCGCCGTACGTTGACAAACTCGGGTTTTTCTCAACGATCTCAACGGGTGTGTATGAACACAATGACACACGTTTCACGGGCAGCCGTCGTCGCCCTGACGCTCGGAAGCCTGAGCGGTTTCGGCTTTGCCCAGCCCAGCCCGGCAACTGTGATTGACGGCGCGACCATTCTCATCGGCGATGGCAAGACGATCGACAAGGGCGTGATTCAGATTCGCAACGGCAAGATCAGCGCCGTCGGCGCGCATGTGCCGCCGGCGATGATGGCCGAGACCTTTTATGCAGACGGCAAGTTTGTAACGCCCGGTTTGATTGACGTGTGGACGACGCTGGGCGCATCGGCGGCGGCGTCCGGCGTTGGCGGCGACGCGGCTGACGCGATCAATCGCTATGACCGCGACGACATGATGGCCGCTATCCGCCATGGCGTGACGGCGGCGTATGTTCCAGCCGAGGCGGGCGATGGTGTAGGCGGGGTCGGCGCGGTTGTGCGGTATGCGCCGAAGGCCGGCGGCGTGTCGGTGTTGAAGGACCGCGCGGCGCTGCACGTCAGTGTCGGCGCCGGGCAGACGGCATTGCAGCGGCTCGCGTCGATTCAGAAGTTTGAGTCGATGTGGCGCAACGCGCTGGACTATCGCGACGCGCAGGAACGCTACAAGGAAGACCTCGAAGAATACGAGAAGAAGATCAAAGAGCGGGCGGAAAAGGCGGAGAAGGAAAAGAAGACCGACGAGGGCAAGGATAAGGCGGAGAAGAAGCCCGACGAGCCCAAGCCCGAGGAGAAGAAGGAAGAAAAGCCCAAACCGGACAAGCCGAAGAAGGGGCGCAAGCCCAAGACCGACGTGGCTCCGTTCGGGCTGGATTTGAGCGATATCGTCGCCGGCGGTTTTGACGAGCAGCCGCCAAAGCCGGAACAGAAGCCAGGCGAGGAAGGTAAGCCCGGCGAAAAGGCCGACGAGAAGAAGGAAGAGATCAAAAAGCCAGAGGCGCCGCCTAGGAATCCGGAGGCCGAAGCGCTGTTGGATGTGATTGACGGAAAGATCCGCGTGCGTGTGCATGCCGAGCGACCGGCTGAGATCGTCGCCGTGATCGAGGCGGCGAAGCGCTACAATCTTCCGTTGGTGTTGGAGGGCGCGAGCGGCGCCCGGTTTGTCGCCAAGTCGCTCAAGAAGCTCGAAGCGCCGGTCGTGTTTGGTGTAGAGCCGCAGACGATGCTCGAATCGCCCGGCCCGATGCGCTACAACAGCTTTGACGCGGTCGTTCATGCGCGGCAAGCGGGCATCGAGGCCTACATGGGGTCCGGCGTGCCCGAGCAGACGCCGCAACTCGTGTCGCGAGCGGCTGCGGCGGTCGCCGCCGGGCTGCCGGAACGCGAGGCGCTGCCGATGATCACGTCGAAGGCCGCCACGCTGCTAGGTGTCGATGAGGAGATCGGCACGATCGAGGGCGGGCGCTCGGCGGACCTTGTGGTGTGGAGCGGCAATCCGTTCGCTCCGGGGGCGCAGGTGGAGCGCGTCTATATCGCCGGCGAGCTCGTGTACGACATCGAGGAAAACGAATGACCGCCCCGCGCGTATGCTGGATCATCGCAGGTTTCGCGCTTGGCGCGGTTGTCGCTCGGGGTGACACGCTCCGCATTACTGCGGATGGATGGATCGATCCGACCGGCAAGCTTGTCAAAGGGCCTGTCGCGGTGGAGGTCGCCGACGGCTACTTCAAGGCCGCTCCCGCGCCGATCGAACCGGGCTCGCCCGTGGCGGACAAAACAACGACGTATGAGGGCGCCATCCTATGTCCGGGACTGGTCGACGTGTCGGCCGCGCTCGGCGCCCTGAGTCAATTGACGGAAGACGCCGATTCGTTTCAACCGGATCTGACGACGCGAGACGCGTTCGATCGGTTTGGTCCGCGCCTGCATCGGGCACTGGAGGCCGGTGTAACGACTTTCGGTCTGGCGCCGGACGATCAGAATGTCATCGGTGGTCGCATCGCTGTTTGCAAGACGTTTGGCGAAGACGGAAAACCGCGCGTCATCGACGCATACGGGCCGCTCAAACTTTCACTTTCGCCCGCGGTGTTCCAGCGAGATCGGGCGCCGACGTCGCGCAGCGGCGCGCTGGGGATGCTGACCCACGCCGTCGACGGCGCCCATCACAAGGCGACGACGGCGCAAGACGATGATCCCAAAGACGCGCTGATGTTGTTTTCGTATGGGGCGCTGCAGGGTGTGATTTCGGCGCCGTCAGCCGCGGATGTGCTCTACGCGCTTGACTTGCAGTCCAGATACGGTCTGAAGTTGGTGATTGCCCACACCATGGACGCGTTCGAAACCGCCGACTTGCTCGGCAAGGCCGAGGCGACGGTGATCGTCGGGCCGCTAACCTGGTCCTCAACGGAGCGCGAGCAGCGCGCGCCCGGTTTGTTGAGCAAAGCCGGCGCCGATGTCGTCGTTGCGGGCGGGCTGCCGCTTGCGCCGGCGAATGCGCTGCGGATCGGCGCGTCTCTCGCCAGCCGATGCGGGCTGGAACTGAACGCCGCGCGCCGCGCGATCACGATCGAACCGGCCCGGGCGCTGCGCATCGATGATCGTGTCGGCTCAATCCAGGGCGGTCGATCGGCGGACTTCGTGGTATTCAGCGGCGATCCGCTCGATCTGCGATCGCGGGTTCTCGCCGTGTATGTCGACGGCGCGCCGGCTTTTGTCGCGCCGAAACAAGATGTGGAGTAGTACGATGTTGAAGTCACGAGAAATCACAACCGTGCGATCGGCGATAGCGCTGATTGCGACGGCGCTTGTCGCGTTCCCTGCGTTCGCCGGGGTCACCGCGATCAAGGCGAAGCGCATCCTTACTGGCGCCGGCGAGGCGATCGACAATGGCGTCATCGTCATCACCGATGGCAAGATTACCGCGATCGGACCGGGCCTCGCGGTCCCGAGCGGCGCCAAGACGATCGACTGCGGCGACAAGACGATTACGCCCGGGCTGGTCGACGCCTGCTGCGTGCTGAATTTCGATGTGCAGCAAAGCTGGGGCTGGCGCGGTGGGGCAGCGGCCGAAGAGGCGCCGAAACTCGCGTCTCGCGTCGTCGGTCCGGAAGGCGCATTGATCGACACCGGCGCTGAAGCGCCGCCGCATCGGGACCTCGAAGGCGACGACAGCTACTACATCGAGCCCGATCCGCGCCCGGCGGCGACGGATACAACGCTTTGTGGCCCATGGTCGCGCATTGCCGCCATCGCCGCCGAGCATGCGCGACACACGCTGCTTGGCGAACCTTGCGTTTGCGGCTCGTCGCAGCTTGCGCCGGAGGGCGAAAGCTCGTTTGCGCCCTCGGTCGGCCCCTATTTCATCTGGGGCGACAACGAGGCCGAGGTGATTCCGCATCGGCGCGTGCTCGATTCGGTGAACCTGATGTCGCTGGATTTTCAGCGCTTACTGAGCGAAGGCGTGACGACGGTGTTCGTTTCGCCCGATTCGGCGAGTGTGATCGCGGCGCGCGGCGCAATCGTAAAGACTGGTGGGGCGCTGGGCGATCGCGTTGTTCGCGCCGAAGACGCGGTAAAGGCGTCGATGGGCGCGGATCCGAGCCGGCGCGGCTGGAGCAATCAACTGCCGTACGGCGGGCGCGCCACGATGTATACACGACGCCCGACGACGCGCATGGGTGTTGAGTGGGTGTTTCGCAAAGCGTTTTTCGATGCGCGTCGTTACGCTGCCGGGCTGGCGTTGACCGGCGCTGACGTCGCCCCGACCGAGGCCTTCGATGTGCTGAATTCCGTGCTTGCCGGTGAGACGCCGCTGCGGATTCAAGTTCGCAAGCAGCACGATATGTTCACGGCGCTGCGTCTGGCGAAGGAATTCGGGATCAAGCCGCTGCTCGAAGAGGGCACTGAGGCGTATCAGACGATTCCGCTATTGAAGGAATCGCACACGCCGATCGTATTCGGCCCGTTGTATATGGAATCTGACGGTTATCGCGCGTTCAGTGGTGAGACGGACGAGGCGCGGCTTTCTACGCCTAAGCTGCTGCAGGACGCGGGTGTGGAGTGGGCGCTGACAGCGCAGGAAGGGCGCGGCGAAGAGAGCCTGCCGCGCCAGGCGATGATCGCGATCCGCTATGGGCTGGAGCCCGCGCAGGCGTTGACCGCGGTTACGTCTTCGCCGGCAAAGCTGATGAATCTGGAAGGCCGCGTCGGCGCGTTGAAGGTCGGCGCGGATGCGGATCTGGTGGTGTGGTCGGGCGAGCCGTTCGCGGCGACAAGCCGGCCGGAAAAGGTGTTGATCAACGGACAGGTGGCCTATGAACGATAGGGCGGGTGGATCGAGTCGAACGCGTTGCGCGGCCATCGCGGTTCCGGTATTGGCGGCGTGGCTTGCCGCATCCACGTTTGCGCAGGCGCCCGAGCGCGTCGCGCTAACCGAGGCGCGTGTGCTTCCGATTTCTGGCCCGCCGATCGAGAACGCGACCGTTCTGATCGAGCGCGGCAAGATCAAGGAAGTCGGGCGCGACGTGGCGATTCCGTTCGATGCGCGCGTCTTCAAACTCAAGGGCAAAACGATCATGCCGGGCATGATCAACCCGGACGATTGGCGCGGCCTGGACACGCCGAATGAGTCGCGCCCGGTGACCGCCCACCTTGACGCGTTTGACGCGATCGATCCGTCGCGGTTGTTTTTCGAAGACGAACTGCGGCTGGGGATCACGGCGATCCACACGCTGCCCGCGGGAAACTGCACGATCGGCGGCATCGGCCGCGTTGTGCGACCGATCGGGCTAAGTCCGGCGGAAATGGTGTTCGGCGAGGGCGAGTTCCTCAAAGTCAGCGTGTCGCCGCGCGGCGGGGCCGACCGCATTGTCCAATTGGGGCTGCTGCGTGAGACGTTCCGCGAGTTGCAGGACTATCAGGACCGGCTCGCCGAAAAACGCTACGAAGAGAAACTGAAAGAAGACGAGAAGGACATCGACGTTGGGCCTGAGGAAGCGAAGAAGCGCGGCCGCGATCTGATTCGCGCGCAGGACATCGACGAGGAACATCGCAATCTGCTTCGCCTCACCGGCGGTAAGGTCAAGGTGCTGGGTGAGGAGGGGCCGCAAGTGTTCGAGCCGCTTGGCGCGTTCATCGAATGCGCCGGCGCGACGGATGTCGGCGCGGCGGTGCGCATCGCGCGCGATAACGGCTTTATCGACCGCACTGTGTTGTGTCTCGGGCCGGAATGTTACAAGGCGATCGACGAGATCAAGGAGTCGGGGCGGCCGGTGGTGCTGCCCGGCAACCTTGTCTATGAGGAAACCGATCCGCTGACCGGAAAACGCAGCGAGACGTTCGTTGTGACGAGGTTCGCGGACGCTGGCGTAAAATTCGCATTGTCGCCGGGGAGTAACAGTTCCCTGCCGGAACGGATGCTGACCTATCAGGCGGCGAGGTGCGTGCGCGAGGGCGTACGCCGCGACGTCGCGCTAAAGGCGATCACGCTGAATGCGGCCGAGATCATCGGCCAGGCCGATCGACTCGGCTCGATCGAAGCCGGTAAGGACGGCACGGTTGTGGTCTTCAGCGGCGACCCGCTCGATTTCAGCAGCGTCATCGAAATGGTCTTCATCGAGGGCATCCCGGTTTACAACCGCGCGACCGACCGCCGGATTCAGCGTCTGATCAGCCACAGCGACACCCCGGAAGGCGCCGATGACAAGCCGGAATAAACGCGGCATGGCGCCGATCGCGCTGGCGTGCCTGCTTGCGATCAGCGCATCGGCGAGTTCGCTCGCCGCTGATTCATTTGCGATTCGCGCCAAGCGCGTCTACCCATGCGGGGATCGCGGCGCGCAGGCGATCGAAAACGGCGTCGTCGTGGTTCGCGACGGCCGCATCGTCGCGGTCGGCGCCGATGTGCCAATTCCAAGTGACCTGCTGTTGATTGACCTGCCAGATGGCGTTGTTTGCCCCGGGTTCGTGGACGCGGGAACCGATCTCGTCGGTCCGCACTATGGAGACGAGTCGGTTTCAGGCGTCTATCGCGCGATTGACGGGTTTGATCGTTACGGCGACTACCGCACGCTGCTGGAAACGGGCGTGACGACGGCGAGTATCGATCCCGGCTCGCATCGGTTGATCAGCGGCCGGGCGGCGGTGGTGCGGCTTGGCGGCGATCCGGCGTCGCGTGTGCTGGTGGCGGACGGCGCGATCACGATCAACCTTGGCGTGTTCGGCGCGCAGCCGATCGTGCATGTGCCGTTTTATGCGTCGTCTGATGAGATGATTCAACCCGGTCGCGCGCAGCGTCCGTCGTCGCGACTCAGCGCGCTGGCCGAGGCGCAGGATCAGATTCGTCGGGCGGCAATGGGGATGCCGCAGAAGCGCTACGACATTCACGAACTCGCCTTCGCCGAGGCATGGCGATCGCAGGCGCCGGTTCGCGTGCAGGCGCGCGAGGCGGTGGATATCGAAGGCGCGATGCGGCTCTTGAGCGGCCAGCAGCGCGCATGCTGTGTCGTCGGGCTGACCGAAGCGGACGATGTGGCGAACGAACTGATCGCCAGCGGTCTTCCGATCGTGCTATCGCTTGAGTCGAGTTATCGCTGGCCGGCCCGCGACCTCGGGCCGAGCGAGGACGCGATGACCGATGGCGCCGAGAGCGCCGGCGCGGTTGGCCGCGCCCGCGCGGGTGATTCGCCGATCGCGCTGACGGGCCGCGGGCAAGGGCCCATTGCTGATCTGCGCATGATCGCGGCCTTGGCGATGCGCGGCGGCATGCCGCGCGATCTGGCATTGCGCGCCATCACCTCGGCCCCCGCGAAGATCCTCGGTGTGGAGGATCGCGTCGGCGCCATCGCGCCCGGGCGCGATGCGGACATTCTGGTGCTCTCCGGCGACCCGCTGGATATCAACTCGCGCGTGCTGCGCACGTACATCGCAGGGAAGGTCGCGTACGAGGCGCCGCGCGGCAGCGGCGCGCTGGTCGTGCGAGCTGGACACGTTTGGACCGGCGAGTCGATGATGACCGATGCGCAGGTCCTCGTTGAAAATGGAAAAATCGCGGCTGTTGGCGCGCGTGTGCCGCATCCGCGCGACGCGCGCATCATCGACGCGGGCCCGGACGCCTTTGTTACGCCCGGCTTCATCGATGGGCACGGTCATCTCGGCTTTGAAGGCGATCGCGGCGCCGCCGGCCCGGATGTCAGTCCGCACTTGCTCGCTGCCGTGGCGAATCGCGAGTTTCATCGCGTCGCCCGCGCCGGCGTAACGACGGTGATGCAAACGTCATATGGCCCGAGCCAGGCCGGTTCGCGCATCTCCGCGATCAAGACGTGGGGCGTCGGATACGAGCGCATGGTGGCCCAGGAACTGGCCGGCATGTACTTCTCGATGACCGGCCAGGAGCCGAGCCAGGGCGCCAGCCGGATCAAACAGGCGCTGGAAGCCGGCAAGAAGTATGAGGAGGAGTGGAAGAAGTACTACGACGAGTTGAAGAAGTGGAAGGAAGCGAAGGCCGCCGGCAAGAAGGTTGAAGTCAAAGACGAGAAACCCAAGGAAGAAAAAGAAGAGAAGGTCGATCCGATTACCGGCTTGTGGGACTACAGCGTAACGGGCGATCCACTGCCTGAGCCGGTGGAAGGACCAATGACGCTGGAGCTCGACGGCACGAAGATTACGGGCAAGTTGAGCGATCCGATGGGCGAGGCGGAGGTTGAGCTCAGCGGGACGCTGAACGGCACGTCAGTGCGGCTCGAAGTGGAGGCCGACACCGACCTCGGCAAACCGGTGATTAACGCCGAGCTTGACGTCGAAGACCACATGAAGGGCACGGCCGGGCTCGGCGACATGTTCACGTTCCAGTTTGAGGCCACGCGCGTCGAGCGCGGGAAGGTGCAGATCACAATGAAGCGCAGTCGCTCGCGCGGCAAAGACGGCAAGCCGGTCCCGCCGAAGATCAACGAAGCGCTGGAGCCGATTCGCATGCTGCTCAAGGGTGAGATTCCCGCGCTCGTCGCGGCGGACACTCCGGCGGAGATCAGCGCGGCGCTGGAACTGCTGGTGGACGAATACAAGATACCCGTCGTGCTGCTTGACGCGACGGAGGCGACGGCGGTTGTCGAGGACTTGAAGAAACGTGCAGAGAATGTCGGCGTTGTGGCGCCGACGCGCGTCGAGCGCATGCGCGATGAGCGTCCCTATGCCGAGGCGGTCGATCTCGCGGGGCAGGGCGTGCGCGTCGCATTGCAGAGTAACGCCGAGGACGGCGCGCGGAGCCTGCCCAACATGGCGCTGTTCGCCGTCAGCCTGGGAATGGGCGGCGACGCGGCGTTGCGGGCGCTCACGATCGACGCCGCCCGCATGTACAGAGTGGATGACCACGTGGGCCGGCTCGCGCCGGGCTGCGATGGCGACGTGTTGATTTTCAGCGGACATCCGTTCGACGCCGATTCGCGCCTGGAGCGCGTCATCGTTGGTGGCGAGGAAGTTCCTGAGCACTACGAAGAGATTTTCGAATGAGAAGTGGCTTGATCAAAACGAATCTGATAGGAATCGCGTTCGGGTTCGCGACGGCGATCGTGGCGCCGGCGCTGGCGGACCAGGCGCCCGTCGGACACGCGTTTGTTGTCGCAAAAGTCGTCTCGATGGATGACAGCGACACCGTAGTCAATGACGCGGTCGTCCTCGTGCGCGACGGCAAGATCGAGACCGTGGGTGAAGCGGATCAGGTCACAATCCCCGCCGGCTATGCCGTGCATCATTTCGAGGATCGCTGGCTCGCGCCGGGTCTTGTTGAGGGCCACAATCACACGTCCGGTGGGCTCGGCGACCTGAACGACATGGTGTACCTGACGAATCCCGGGCTCGATACGCGTTCGGCGATCGATCCGGACAATGACCTGATCAAACGCGCCCGCATGGGCGGCGTCACGACGGTCATGCTGATTCCGGGCAGCGGCACGAACATGAGCGGGCTCGGCACGTTGACCAAGACCGCCGGCAAGGACCCGTGCGACGTCATCATCCGCTCGCCCGGTTCGCTGAAGATCGCCCAAGCCGGCAACCCCGAATGGTACTTCGGCGGCGTCGGGCGCTCTTTCATGAACTGGAATACGCGTCAGACACTGCTGAAGGCGCGCGACTATCACCTCGCATGGGAGCGCTTCGAGAAAGGCGAGACGACCGTCAAGCCGGAGTTCGATCCGACTTTTGAGCCATTCCGCGGATTGTTCCGAAAGGAGTACCCCGCGACGGTCCACACGCAGATCTATCAGGTGTTGATGACCACAGTCGACATGGTCGCCAACAAACTCGACATCTGGACGGTGCTGGATCACTGCACGTTCGACGCATGGAAAGTCGCGCCGCTCGTCAACAAGTCGTCGTGCTGGACGATCAACGGCCCGCGCCAATACCAGTTCGACCGCACCGCCCGCCGGATGATCGGCAACGCATCCGGCTGGTGGAAGAACGGCGTGCACAAACTCGGCATCAACACCGACGCGCCTGTCGTACCGGAGGCGGAATTGAGCTACCAGGCGGCAATGGCGTGCTGGTATGGATGGGAGCCCTATCCGGCGTTGCGCGGCGTGACGGCGGTGCCGGCGAAAGCGCTCGGAGTTTACGATCGCGTCGGCAGCATTCAGGTCGGCAAGGACGCGGACTTCGGCATCTGGACGGGCAACCCGCTCGATCCGCGCTCGGCCTGTCTGATGTTGATGGTCAACGGCAAAATCGCGTATGACGGCACAACCGGCGTTCGCCGCTTCTAATCAAAGGACGACTTGAACCGTATGAATGCTGGCAAGACGCAACACCTCTTGATTCGGGCCATCGCGACGGCGGCGCTGCTGACGGCGCTGCCCGCGTCCGCGGACGAGCCGCCGAAACCGGCTGAGGCGCCCGCTGCGGAGGCCGCCAAGGCCGAACCGCAGGTCGAGTTGACCGCGGAAGATCTCGCCGAAGACAACCCGATCGAGCGCGTCGTCGTCATTCGCGCCGGCAAGGTCATCACGAACAATGGCGATGACGTCGAGAACGGGATCGTCGTCATCAAGGACGGCGTGGTATCGGCGGTCGGTCGTCTGGTGGAGTACCCGCTGAACGCGAAAGTGATCGACGCGCGCGACCAGGTGGTCATGCCGGGCATGATTCACGTCGTCAGCACGTACTATGGCGAGGACACGCCGCGCATCCGCTACAACCGCAACGGCAACAACGCCAACCGCACCGTCAAGGACGATCTCGCGAGCTTCGATCACGATTTTTCGCCATTGCTGAAGAGTGGCTTTACTGCGCAGGCGCTGCTGCCAGTCGGCGGGGGCATCATCGGCAAGAGCACGCTCATCCGCACGGACGGGCCGGCGGACAAGCGGGAAGTCGACACGAAACGCCAGTATGTGTACGTTTCGAATGACAAGTCGGCGTTGCGCGACGCTCTCAAAGGCGCGAAGAAGGAAATCGAAAAGCGCGAAGAGGCCAAAAAGAAGTGGGAAGAGCAGCAGAAGAAGATGAAGGAAGAGCAGGAGAAAAAGGCGCGGGAGCAGAAAGAGAAAGAGGAAAAGGAAAAGAAGGGCGACGGCAAGGACGACAAGAAGGCGCCTGCCGAGGCGTTCTCGCTTGATACGCCGCCGCCCACACCGCCACCGAATCCACAACCAGCCGAAGCCCCCAAGAAGGACGAGCCGGCCGAGTTTCAGCCGCCGAAGATTCCGCCGCCGCTCGAGCCCTTTGTCGACCTGATCGAAAAGAAAGAAGGCCTGTTCGCGCTGATCGAGTTAGATCGCGCGTCTGACCTGCTTCATATGAATGACGCGATGCGCGGGTTTGAAATCGCGCATGAGTTCCTTCTCGAGAATGACCCGCAAAGCGACTTCTACTACGTCCAGGACAAGCTGATCGAATCCAAACCCAAGCTCGTCCTTTGGCCGCGCCACAGCGCGATCCCGTCGTCGACCGAACTGCTCGATCTTGCCGGCGACCTGGCCCGTGGCGGCTGCGAACTGAGCTTCATGCCGCTCGCGGACAACGAGCGCGAGTTTGAGCGATTTCTCCCGCGTGTCGCGGAACTCGTGCGCGAGGGGCTTTCGCGCGAAACGGCGCTGAAAGCAATGACGCTCAACCCTGCCCAACTGCTCGGGGTGGATGAACAGTTCGGCTCCATCCAGGAGGGGCGGCAGGGCGATCTGATCGTGCTTGATGGCGACCCGCTCGACGGGCTTTCCCGCGTTCAAAAGGTGCTGATCGCCGGTGAAGTCGTCTTTGATCGCGCGCGACAGGAGGACGACGAGTGATCCGGCGTTTCATACTGTCGATCGCGGTAGTGACGTTTGCGGCGCCGGCGCTGGGCGAATCGCCGACGCCACGGCAGGGATTACCGAATCCGGAACCGCAGGTTTCGCCGATCGACAAGCCGCCCGAGGGTGAACAGAAACCGGCCGAGGACGAAAAGCCGGATGAGAAGAAGAAGAAAAAAGAGGATACTTGGTTTGCGGTGGTGAACGGGCGCGTGCGGACCATCACGGGGCCGTCGTACGAGAACGCGACGGTGCTATGCCGTAACGGCGACGTTTTTGCCATCGGCGCGGATGTCAAGCTGCCGGAAAAGTGCGAGACGCTCGACGCGCGCGGGATGTTCGTTTACCCCGGCCTCGTCGCGGCCGGCGCGGGCGG
>JAGQOO010000060.1 GCA_020427345.1 Phycisphaerales bacterium
CACCAGTCCGGTCACGGCATGCTGCGCGAGGAAGTCACCGCCGATGAGATCGCCGAAGTCGTCAGCCGTTGGACCGGCGTCCCGGTCAGCCGCATGCTCGAAGGCGAAAAAGCCAAGCTCCTGAAGATGGAGGATCGCCTGCACGAGCGCGTCGTCGGCCAGGATCGCGCGGTTGTGGCGGTGGCGGACGCGGTCCGCCGCTCGCGCGCCGGCCTCAGTGATCCGAATCGCCCGGTCGGCTCATTCCTGTTCCTCGGCCCGACCGGCGTCGGCAAAACCGAGTTGTGTAAAGCGCTCGCCGAGTTCCTGTTCGACGACGAAGCCGCGTTCGTGCGCATCGACATGTCGGAATACATGGAACAACACTCGGTCGCGCGGCTGATCGGCGCGCCGCCCGGGTATGTCGGCTACGAGGAAGGCGGCCGACTGACGGAAGCCGTGCATCGTCGGCCGTATTGCGTCATTCTGCTCGACGAGATCGAGAAGGCGCATCCGGATGTGTTCAACGTGTTGTTGCAAGTGCTCGACGACGGCCGCCTGACCGACGGTCACGGCCGCACCGTTGACTTCCGCAATACGCTCGTCGTGATGACGAGCAACATCGGCAGCCAGCACATTCAGGAGATGTCCGAAGCAGGTCGCGATGACGACGAGATCGCGCTGCGCGTGCGCGATGATCTGAAGAAGCACTTCCGTCCGGAACTGCTCAACCGCATCGACGAGACGATCATCTTCCATCGGCTCGACAAGGCGCATCTCCGCGGCATTGTGGATATGCAGCTACGTCTGCTGCGCGAGCGGCTCGCCGCGTCCGCGTTCGAGCACGGCCTGTCCTTGGAAGTGACCGACGCCGCCAAGGACAAGCTCGCCGAACTGGGCTACGACCCGGTTTACGGCGCCCGTCCGCTCAAGCGGCTGATCCAGCAGCGGATCGAAAACCCGCTGGCGCGGAAACTCATCGCCGGCGAGATTGGGGACGGGCAGACGATAGTCGTCGACACCGGCGGCGCGGATGCCTTCGCCATCTCGGCAACATAAGAGCGTCTGCTCGACTGGCCTCTGGCGCATGCGCTCGAAATGAGCGCATGCGCTGATATCTGCGCCCTGCCCCAGATCACTTCGGGACAATCCGGTGTTTTTCCCATGTTCTCATCCTGCTTTCATGTTCAGCCACTACATTGCGGACATTGGCTCGGCCGCGTGCCGAAGCCGGGCCGTAACGCATGAAAGGAGTCCGCAATGAAATCTCGTCGAAATGTCCTGCTTTGGAGTGCGATCGCAACGGGTATCGCCGGCGCCGCATTCGTGTTCGCACAGGATGCCAAGCCGCAGACCGGACAGAAGCCCAAGGCCTCGGACGCCGCCATGGCGACGCTACATCGCCTCGCTGGCGACGCGAAGGTGCGAAAGGTCGAAATCGAAATGAAGGACGGGGTCGAGCATGTGGAAGGCGAGTGGCGCGGTCCCAAGAGCCACATGGAAGCGGTCGTCACGCAGAGCGGCGATATCATCTGCGTCGAAGAAGCGATCCAGGCGGATGAAGCGCCCGCCGCCGCTCGCGCCGCCGCCGCCGCTGAGGCCGGCGCCGATGTCAAGCTCAAGTGGGAGCACATCACGCTGCACCTGTACGAGGCGGAGTTCCGCAAGGATGGTCGTGAGCGCGAAGTGATCTACACCGCCGACGGCCGCCGTTTCGTCGAGCAGGAAGAAAACGACGACCACGATGACGGCAAGGATGATCACGACGACGACGATGATGATGACGGTGAATAGTCGAGTTGTCGCTCCGACATCGCCGTGCCCCGCGGGGGGCCGGCGATACCCAGCACACTCGGCGCCACAACACGCGTCATTGGTGATACGCGCCTGAAATGAGAGTCCTGCTCGTTGAAGACTTCACGCCGCTTCGCGCATCGCTGGATCAGGCGCTGCGCGAAGCGGGCTTTTCCGTAGACGCCGCGCGCGATGGCGAATACGCGACGAGAGTGGCGCAATCGGGTGACTATGACGTCATCATTCTGGACATTGTGCTGCCCAGAAAGGACGGACTGACTGTCCTGCGGGAGATGCGGCAATCCGGAAGACGCACGCCGGTGCTGCTGCTGACGGCGCGCGACACGATCGAGGATCGCGTGGTGGGCCTCGACGCCGGCGCCGATGACTATCTGGTCAAGCCGTTCGCGCTGACGGAGCTGCTGGCCCGCGTCCGCGCGCTGACGCGCCGGCGCTACGAAGCGCCAAACCCGGTCATTCGCGTGCAGGACCTCGAAGTTGATACGATCAGCCATACCGTCAAGCGCGGCGACGATCCGATCACGCTGACCGCGCGCGAATACGCGTTGCTGGAGTTTCTCGCCTTTCGCGCGGGGCAGATCGTCTCGCGCATGGCCATCTGGGAGCATTTGTACGGATTCGATTCAAGCGTCGAGAGCAATGTTGTGGACGTGTATGTCGGTTATCTGAGACGCAAGATCGAACGCGACGGCGCCCCGCGCTTGCTGCACACGCGCCGCGGTCAGGGATACGTGCTGGAATGAAGTCGCTGCGGGCCCGGCTCGCCCTTGGAACCATCGTCGGACTCATCGCCGCACTCGGCATCGGGGGCGCTGCGCTCGATCAGACACTTCGCGGCGTGCTGCACACGGACTCTGATCGCGCGCTGCTGGCGCAGGCCCGCGCGCTGGCCGCGCTGGTCGAACTTGATGACGAAGGGCTGGAGTTCACGCCGCCCAACGCGCGCTTCACCGCCACAGCGCCGTCCGACTTTGAGGTGGCGCCACGCGAGTACTACGAGCTTTGGTCGCCGACCGGCGATGTCCTGGCCCGATCAGCCACACTGGGCGCCGAGGACCTGCCCCGTCCAGCGCCCGCCAGCGCGACGGCTCGGTATGAGAACACGACCATCAACGGCCGAGCAGTGCGAGTGGTCGTGTTGACGTTCGCGCCACGCATCGATGACGCCGGCGACGTCGTGGCCGAAGAAACGCCGATTACACTCGCGCTCGCGAAAGACATGGCTCCGCTCGCTGCCACGCTCGCCAATGTGCGTAACGCGCTCTTGGCCGTTGGAGCCGCCACGCTTCTGCTCGCCGGCCTCGCGCTCGTCTGGGCCGGACGATTGGCCGTGCGCCCCGTTGAGATTGTCGCTGCGCATATCGCGGCCATCCGCGAAACGAGTTTGCCCGCAAAGATCGACGCCGCTTCCGTCCCGGCGGAACTTCAGCCCGTGATTAACCGCCTGAATGGCCTGCTCGAGCGCCTCCGCGCCGCGTTTGAGCGCGAACGGCGCTTCACCGGCGACGCCGCTCACGAGCTGCGCACGCCGTTGGCCGCGCTGCGGGCGCGCCTCGAAGTAACACTGTCGCGCAAGCGCGAAGCGGACGACTATGTGCTTGCGATGAACGAGTGCCTGGCGGTTACAACGCGCCTCGCCCGCCTCGTCGAGATGTTGCTTGACCTCACGCGCGCCGACGCCGGCGCGATTGCGGCGAGTAGCGAGACCATCGATTGCGTCAGATTGGCCCAATCGGCGTGGGATTCGCTGCAGGAACCGGCCACCCGTCGGTCGATGTCGATCCGATGGACTGGCGCCGCCGCGCTCGTTCAGGCGGATCGAATCGCCCTTTCGGCGATCCTCATAAACCTGCTCGAAAATGCAATCCGTCACGGCCGTGGGGGTTCGACCATCGAGGTCGATGTCGGCGCCAAACGCGGTTGGGTTCACGTGACCGTCGCCAACCCCGCCGACCTGCCGCCCGACGCCCTGCCGCGCGTGTTTGAGCGTTTTTGGCGGGCCGATGCGTCATGGCAGAGTGGCGTAGACGATGCCGGCTTCGGGCTTGGCCTGCCGCTGTCGAAGGCCCTTGCCGAGCGGATGGGGGCGACGATCGAGGCGGCGTATCACGAAGGCGTGTTTTCCGTAACGCTGACGCTGCCCGCGGTCGACGGGAACGACGGACGAGCGCCCGCAAACACTACCCCCGCGAGCGTCGATAACACTCTTGGAGTCGCAGCGACCCCCAAGGCGTGATGAATGGATTCAAGGGACAATCTCGAAAACGACATGGAACGCACGCCGCGCCCCTACATCGGCGTCATGTTCGAGTGCTGCGGCGTATATCAGCGCGTCTATCGCCGGCCGGATCAACTGGAGTATCGCGGTCGCTGTCCACGGTGCCTGCGGTTGGTGAACGTGCGGGTTGATCCGAGCAGTGGCTCGAACGAGCGCATTTTTCGCGCCCGCTAAGAGAAATCAGGAATCACACAGAAACCGGCTGCGGAGCCATTACGCTCCCAGAACCGTCGTCTGTATCCGAATTCGCGCCAAAAGCGCTTTCGTGCGACTGTCCGCCTCAGGTGGGCTCCACCAAAGCCATCGTCGGCGCGCCCGCCAAAATCGTGGGCAGGAACGCGCCCGCTCGCAATTAGCCGATAAACAGGAACGGGGACGACACTTGCGCTCAGACGGGCGTGTGTGGGAGTGGCATCGAGCTTGAGAATCGGAACGATCATCCAGGCCCGCATGGGGTCGACGCGTCTTCCGGGCAAAATGCTCGAGGACGTGAACGGCGCTCCGCTGCTGACGCGCGTGGTCGAGCGCGTGCGCGCCTCCACTCTCTCCACGGAAGTGATTGTCGCAACAACGTCTGAACCGCGCGACGATCGCATCGCGCGCCTGTGTGGCGAGCTACGACTGCCGGTCATCCGCGGCTCGCGGGATGACGTCGCGTCGCGCTTCCTGTCCGCTGTCGACTCGCACGGACTGGACGCCTTTGTTCGCGTCTGTGGCGACAGCCCGCTGATGGACCCATGCCTGATTGACAAGGGCGTCGACCTGCTGGTCAACGGCGGTTTTGAGATCGTCACCAATAACCTCCGCCGCACATTCCCTAAGGGGCAGACGGTCGAAGTACTGAAATCGGACACGTTTCGGCGCGGATACGAGAAGTTCTCCGACGATGGGGATCGTGAGCACGTGACGCGTTGGTTTTATGCCCACGCCGACCAATTCCGCGTGCACAACTTCACGATGACGCCCGATCGCTCGGACTTGGCACTGTCCGTGGACACGGAGATGGACTTGCGACGCGTCCGCGACATTTTCGCCACGATGCGCGAACCACACTGGGGCTTCGGGCTCGATTGGATGCTCAACAATGTCGTCGTCGTTCGCGGCTGCCTCTGAATTGCCGCTTCCGACGAGCCGCACGCTACGCGCCGGCGTTATCGGCTTCGGCGTCGGAGAGGCGCACGCGCGCACTCTGGCTGCTCACCAACACACAACGCTGACCGCGATCGCCGACATCGATCCGACCAAACGCGACGCGGCCCGCGACCAACACCCCGAGGTGGCGGTTACTGATACGGCTGACGCCGTGAATGCCGACCCTTCGATCGATCTTGTCGTAATCGCCTCATACGACGACGCGCATCATGAGCAGGTGATCGCCGCCATCCGCGCCGGCAAGCACGTCTTCGTCGAGAAACCGCTGTGCCAGCATGCCTGGCAGACGCGCGCAATTGTCGATGAACTGCGGCGAAATCCGAGCGTGCGACTCTCTTCCAACCTGATCCTCCGGGCCAGCCCGCGTTTTGCGGACCTGCGCGATCGCATCAATCGCGGCGACCTAGGCGACCTGTTCCACTTTCGCGCCTCATATGACTATGGCCGCGTACACAAGATCACGGACGGCTGGCGCGGTCAAATTCCGGACTATTCCGTCACCCTCGGCGGAGCAATTCACGTCATTGACTTGATGTTGTGGCTGTCCGAAGCACGAGTGACACGCGTGGCGGCAGCGGGCAACAATATCGCCACGCGCGGCTCCGCCTTTCGCTACGACGACCATAGCGCCGCGATGCTCAGCTTCGACAATGGCCTGACGGCGCTGGTCAGCGCAAACTTTGCGTCTCGCCGACCGCACTTTCATGAGTTCGCCGCATACGGGTCGCTCGGCACGTTCGTCAACGGCTGGCCGCACGCTGCCCTGTACACCAGCGACGACCCCAACGAACCGCCGCAGCGCGTCGAAACGCCCTATCCGGGTGTCGACAAGGGCGCCCTGCTGGCGCGTTTTGTCGATGAGATAGTCGGTGGAGCGCCGCCGATCGTCACGACCGATGACATTCTGGACGCGATGGCCGTCTGCCACGCGATCGACGCCGCGCGCCACAGCGGCGGGGTGGTCGAACCCGCGTATTTAGACTGAACCATCGGCGGTCTCGTGAACGACGCCGGTGATGTGACGGAGGAGATCGACATTGGCGACTGCCGCGCCGACGCTGCGACCACGACGTGATATCCCCTTCGGACGCCCGATGATCGGCGAAGCCGAGAAGGCGGCTGTGATCGCGGCGCTTGGCAGCCCGACATTGACCCACGGCCCGCGCGTGCGGCAATTCGAAACGGATTTCGCCGCGTTCACGGGCGCCGAACGAGCGGTCGCGACGTCATCGTGCATGGCGTCGCTGCACATGGCCTACCTTGCGCTCGGCATCGAGCCCGGATCTGAAGTGATTGTCGCCGCCCAGACGCACATCGCGACCGCGCATGCGGCTGAGTTGTGCGGCGCGACGTGCGTGTTCGTCGACTGCGACAAGGACGGGGCGATCGACGTGGCGCAGGTCGAAAGCGCCATCTGCTCGCGCACGCGGGCGATCGCAATCGTGCACTACGCCGGCTTTCCGGTTGACATCGCGGCCCTCAAGCGCGTGGCAGAGCGACACGGTGTGCCGATTGTCGAGGACTGCGCGCTGGCGCTGGGTACGCGCTTCAACGGCGCGCACGTCGGACTGCACGGCGACATCGGCTGCTTTTCGTTCTACCCGGTCAAGCACATCACGACCGGCGAGGGCGGGATGGTGATCTCGCGACGGGCCGACCTGCTGGACCGCGTCAGCCGCCTGCGGGCGTTCGGAATCGATCGCAACATCGTTTCGGAGCGTGCCCTCCCCGGGGAGTACGACGCCATCGAACTTGGTCTTAACTATCGCATGAGCGAGATCGCGGCCGCGATCGGTATCGAGCAACTGCGCCGCGCGCCGGAGTTCCTGGAACGCCGTCGTGAGAACTTCACGCTGCTGCGAGAAGGCCTGGCAGGCGGCGATGACCTCTGGCCGCTGCACGAATCGCAGCCCGTCGCGGACGTCGGCGTCTACTGCCTGGTCGCCATGCTGTCGGCCCGGCTGACGCGGGTTCGCCCGCAGTTGATGCGGGCCCTGTCCGGGCACGGCGTCGGCGCGAGTGTGTATTACCCGCGCCCGGTTCCGGCGATGAGCTACTACCGGCACAAGTATGCGTACGATCTGAGTCGATTCCCACGCGCCGGGTTGATCTCCAGCGCGTCCATCGCGCTGCCCATCGGCCCGCATCTCGACGCCGCCGACATTCGCTACATGATTGAGACCATTCCGGACGCCATTCAGGAGGCGCTGTCCGCATGATTCAATACGACCATCGCCCATACGAGGAAGGCGCTGATGATCCGCCGATCACTAACCTGCCAAGCATGGAAGGGCGCTCGATTGCCTTGATCGGCGGAGCCGGTTTCATCGGCCACCACCTCGCGATCGCGCTGCGACGCTGCGGGGCCGAGGTCACCGTCATCGACAGCCTGCAGGTCAATCACCTGCTCGCGTTCGCAACGCCGGTCGCCGGCCGCGAGCGATCGCCGTATGTAAATTACCTCTTGGAGCGCCTGGATCTGCTTGAGCGTTGGGGCGTGCGCGTGATGGTTCAGGACGCGCGCGACTATCACGCGCTGTGCCACGCGCTTGGTGAGATTCGGCCGAATGTGATTGTCCATCTGGCCGCGGTCGCACACGCGGATCAATCGAACAAGAACCCGTACTCGACGTTCGATCACAGCCTGCGAACGCTCGAGAACGCGCTGGACAACGCCCGCTCAAGCCCCCTGAACGTCGAGCGGTTTGTCTACTTCTCTTCAAGCATGGTGTACGGGGCGTTTACGAATCCCGAAATGACCGAGGACGCGATCTGCGACCCGCTCGGCATCTATGGCGCCCTGAAATTCGCCGGCGAAAAGCTCGTTATCGCGTATCACCAGGTCTTCAATCTGCCATACACGATCATCCGCCCATCCGCGCTGTATGGCGAACGCTGCGTCAGCCGGCGCGTGGCGCAGATGTTCGCGGAATCGGCGCTGCGGGGTGAGGAGATCATGGTGCGCGGCGACGGCGCCGAGCGGCTTGATTTCACGTACATCGACGATCTGACACAGGGCGTGATTCGCGCGATCGATTCGCCGAACGCGCGCAACGAGATATTCAACATCACGTACGGCGCCGGGCGCTCGCTGGAAGAGCTCGTAAGTGTGCTGCGCGAGCGCGTGCCGGGCGTGAATGTGCGATATCTCGATCGTGACCGACTATCGCCACGGCGCGGAACACTGAGCATCGACAAAGCCCGACGCCTGATCGGCTATGAGCCGCAGTTCCCGATCGAACGCGGCTACGCCCGCTACATCGACTGGTGCGCAACGAGGTTGGAATGCGAATTGTCTTCTGGGGAAAAGGCGAACGCGGAGCCGCTTGTCTCCGCGCGCTGAGCGAGCGCGGCTACGCGATCCCGCTGGTCGTGACGCAGTCGGAAGCCGACACGTGCGCCACGGTCGCGCTTGCCCGGCGCCTCGGGTTACGCGTCTGCGCGCCGGCTGATCCAAACAAGCCGGACTTTGTCGATCAACTGCGATCGCGCAAGGCTGATGTGTTTGCGCTATGCGGCTACGGTCTGATTCTGCGCGAACCGGCGATCCGCGCGGCGACGCGCCTGTGCCTGAACCTGCACGCCGGCGCGGTCCCGCAGCGGCGCGGCTCGTCGCCGCTGAATTGGGCATTGCTCGAGGGCGCGTCGAAGTTCAGCCTGTCGATTCTCGAAGTGGACAGCGGCGTGGATAGCGGGCCGGTGCTACTCGAACGCTCATTCCCGATCGGCCCGAATGAAACCATCGCTGATCTGCACCGTGTCGCCAACGAGCACTTCCCGCGGATGCTGTGCGACACGCTGGACGCCCTGGCAAACAAAATGCTCCGGCGCGAGCCGCAAAACGGCCCGACCCGTTATTACCCGGTTCGTTTTCCCGACGACGGCTTCGTGCTGTTCGACGCGCTGACCGCTTCGCAGGTTCACAACCGCGTGCGGGCGCTCGCCCCGCCCTACCCGGGCGCGTTTTCGTTCTATGAGGACCGCCGCATCGTGCTGCTGACATCACGGATCGCGGAAGAAGACGTGCGCGGCGAACCCGGTCGCGTTTATCGCGTGAATCGCCATGGAGCCCTGGTCGCCGCATCGGATCGCTGCGTGTGGATCGTCGCGGCGCGTTTCGCCGACGACAACTCAGACGCAATGCCGCACCTGCGCCGTTACACCGAATTCGCCACCCTGCGCGGCGCCGCGCTGCGCGCTTACGCCGGCTCGGAGAATACACTTGCGCATTCGCTCACATGACCTTAGAAACCGTGTGCTGATCGTCGCCGAGATCGGAAACAACCACGAGGGCGACTTTGCTCTCGCGCGCGAGCTCGTATGCGCAGCCGCCGAGACCGGCGTTGACGCCGTCAAGTTCCAGACGTTCATACCCGAGCAGTTCATCGCCGCTTCGCAGCCCGATCGCCTGGCGCGCTTGAGGCGGTACGCGCTCTCAGCGGAGCAGTTCGCGGAACTCGCCGACCTGGCGCGCGAAAAAGAACTGCTGTTCATCTCGACGCCGCTGGACCTGGATAGCGCGACCATCCTGCAGCCGCTGGTTGACGCCTACAAGATCGCTTCCGGCGACAACACGTTCTATCCGCTGATATCGCAGATCGCCCAAACGCGAATGCCTGTGATTCTCTCCGGCGGCCTGGCCACAATCGACGAGTTATCGACAGCCGCCGACCTGATCCGCTTACTGTGGGGGCGCGAGCACGCGAATCCCGGACTGGCGATTCTGCATTGCGTGTCGGCTTACCCGACACCGCCGGAGCAGGCGAACCTCGCCGCGATTCGCACAATCGCGCACGCGATCCGCTGTGTGCCGGGCTACTCCGATCACACGCTCGGCATCGAAGCCGCCGTGTTGTCGGTCGGTCTCGGCGCGCGAATCATCGAAAAACACTTCACGCTCGACCACAATCAATCCGACTTTCGCGACCACCAGCTTTCGGCGACGCCGGATGAAATGCGGGAACTTGCGCGCCGCGTTCGCGAGGCGGAGTTACTGCTCGGAAATGGCGAAAAGCGCGCCCAGCCGGCCGAGCGCGATGGCCTTGTTCGATATCGGCGCTCGGTCGCCGCCCGGCGCAACTTGTCGGCGGGCTCGACGATCGGCCCCGATGACCTGTGCTGGGTACGGCCTGGCGACGGCATTCCGCCGGGGCAGGAGCATCAGTTGATCGGTCGCGCGCTGAAGGCGCCCGTAGCCGCGGGCGCCCTGCTCGCGCTGGGCATGGTTGAAACTGAGGACAGCGCGACGGCGGTCGCCGAGTCGCACTGACTGCGCTGCGAGGACCAAACACGGATGTGCGGGATTGCGGGATATTTCGGCCCTTTCGACGTGCCCGATCAGCGCGTGCGGGCGACGCTGCGCGGCATGTCGCGCCGCGGGCCGGACCATGTCGGCTTCGCACGAGTACACATCGGCCGCACGAACGCCACACTGCTGCACGGGCGGCTGGCGATCATCGATCCCGATCCGCGCGCGAACCAGCCGATGACGCGAGACGGCGTCACGCTGGTATTCAATGGTGAGATTTACAACTATCGCGAATTGCGATCGCGTCTGCAAAGCATTGGGGCCGTGTTTTCGACGCGGTCCGACACGGAAGCGCTGTTGCACGCCTATCTCGCCTGGGGCGATCGTTGTGTGGAGCAGTTCGAGGGGATGTGGGCGTTCGCGATTCTTGACACGCGGCGCCAAAGGCTCCTGCTGTCGCGCGATCGATTTGGCGAAAAGCCGCTGAAGCTCTGGCGACGGGACGGCGGCGTGTATTTTGCGTCGCAGGTGAGCCAGCTCGCGGCGCTCGCGGGCGAGTGGCCAGCGCCGAATGCACGAACGCTGCAACGATTGATGGTCAATGGCTACAAGTCGTTGCACAAGCATCGCGACACGTTCCATGTCGACATTGCCGACCTGCCTACCGCCACAGTTGTCGAGTACGCCCCGGACCTGACCCGCCGCGATCGACGCTACTGGACGCCGATTGTGCACGCCCGTCCGATGACGGCGCAACAGGCGGCCGCCGGCGTGCGAGAGCGCCTGATCGAATCCGTCAAGCTGCGACTTCGCTCTGACGCGCCGATCGCCTTTTGCCTGAGCGGCGGCGTCGATTCCGGCGCGATCGCGGCCGTCGCCAAACGTGAGTTGAAGCACGACATTGCCGCATTCTCGATTGTGGATCGCGATCCACGATACGACGAGCGGGTCAACATCGCGCGTGTTGCGAGTGACCTCGACGCCGCGCACACGCCAGTTGAGATACGTCCCGGAGACGGCGTTGCGCGGTTGGAGCGCCTCGTCGCAGCGCACGACGCGCCGCCATTGACGCTGTCGTCGTTCGCGCAGGCGACGATGATGGACGCGATCAGCGCCGCCGGGCGTCGCGTCGCGATCGGTGGCATCGGATCCGACGAACTGTTCGGCGGCTATTACGATCACTTCAACCAGCACTTGTTTGAGACGCGCGACACGCCCGCTTTCGACACGGCGCTTGCGGCATGGAACGAGCATCTACGCCCGATCGTCCGGAATCCGCATCTTCAGAATCCGCGCTTGTATTTCGACGATCCCGCGTTTCGGAATCACATTTACCTCAATGCGGACGACTTCCGCGGGGCGATGTGTGAGCCGTTCCTGGAGTGGTTCGTTGAAGGCGCGTATTGCGAAGGCCTGATGCGCAACCGGATGCTGAACGAGTTGCTGCACGAGACCGTCCCGGTGTCGCTACACGAGGAAGACCTCAACGCGATGGGCGTGTCGGTCGAAAACCGCAGCCCGTTCCTCGATTCGCGATTGGTCGAATTCGCGCTGACGATTCCGCCAACGTTGCTGATCGAAGACGGGCGCGGCAAGGCCCCGCTCCGCAACGCGCTCGCCGGTATCCTCGTCGACGATGTTCGCCTTGATCGGCGCAAAGTCGGGTTCAACGTTGCGCTCCGCACCCTCTTCGACACGAATGATCCGGCAACCCGCGCCCGCTTCCTGGATGACGGCCCCATCTTCGACATCGTGCGCCGCGACCTCGTCGTCGCTGCCCTCGATCGTCCGGAAATACCGAACAGTCTGAGCAAGTTCCTGTTTGCGTTCCTGAGCGCTCGCGTCTTCCTGGAGCAGTCCGGGCCTCAGCGCGCGGCCGAAGAAACTCGGCCACTGGCGACGGGAGCCGCACTATGACCGCTACAACGGCGACGCGGCCTGCAATCGCCCGCACTATCGGCAAACCCTTCGACTACGCCCGGCTCGGCCGCGCATTTTCCGAGGGCGAAGCGTTCATGCGCGGCATGAGCGAAGCGGCCATAGCGGCCATTCGCGCGGCGCGCGCGGCCGACGCCGTGCGCAAGCTGACGTGCTGCCCGGTGTGCGAATCAGATGGTCTCACTGGCTTTGTGTCGATCGCGGATCACGAGTACGCGCAATGCGGCGCCTGCGGCCATGTGTTTGTGTCGACCGTTGTTGACGAGGCCACGCGCACGCGATTCTTCGCGCAATCCGCGTCGTACAGCGCCGGATACTGTGACGAGGGCCGCCTGCAGTTTCGACTCGACCAGATCGCACGTCCGAAAGTCAACTATGTCGAGCAGCATGCGGCAGGTCGCGGCGCCTGGCTCGACATCGGCTGCGGCGCGGGCGAAGTGATCGCAGAAGCCCAATCGCGCGGCTGGCGCTGCGTCGGGCTGGAGTTATCTGCCGCGTCCGCGCAATTCGGCCGTGAGCGCCTCCGCGTCGACATCCGTCCGCACACACTCGAAGAGCACATCGCCCAATCGCGCGACGCTCGATACGACGTTGTATCCGCTTTCGGTGTCATTCATTGCCTCGAAGACCCCGTCGCCTTCGTGCGGGCGGCGGCCGGGTTGCTGGCGTCGAATGGCGTCTTCGTGATGGAACTGTCCAACGCAGACAGCGTGACGGCGGACGCAGTACGCACGTTCCCAAATCACCCGACGCGGTCGAGCTTCAACCCACTGACAACGCTGCATCAGTTCTCTGACAGGTCCGTCGAGCGACTGTGCGAGCGTGCGGGTCTCACGCCCGCCGCCGTCTGGCAATACGGAACGGACGCGTACGAAGTGCTAAACCACTTGAATTTCGCAATCCCGCAACTCGAATCATCGCCGCTGTTTCCGGCCCTTCTGAGCGCCGCGCAGGCCCAGCAGGCCGCGTGGGATGAACAGGGCCGCGGCTCGCACCGACTCTGGATCGCTCGGCCATCGACTCGCGAATGAGGAATGACAATGTCCACAGTGGCCGCCACAAAGCAGAGGTTGAATACATCTAAGGCCGTCGGGTGGCGGTACTGCGCCAACTGCGTACTTCCCGATACCCGTCCCGGACTGCGTATTGGCGCTGACGGCGTCTGCGAGGCCTGCGCGAACCACGCCCGCCGGCCCGACATCGACTGGACGCGGCGTGAGAAGCAACTCGCGGCGCTATTCGATGAAGCCCAAGCCCGCGCGACCGGTTACGACGTCGTCATCCCTGTCAGCGGCGGCAAAGACAGCACCTGGCAAGTCGTCACCTGTCTGAATTACGGATTGCGCGTTCTCGCCGTAACATGGCGGACGCCCGGACGCACGCCGATCGGGCAGGACAATCTCGACAACTTGATCGGGCTCGGCGTCGACCATATCGACTACACGATCAACCCGCGCGTCGAACGCGCGTTCATGCGCGCATCCCTCGAACGCACTGGCAGTACGGCGGTCCCGATGCACATGGCGATGTACGCCATTCCGCTGCGGATCGCCACGGCGATGCGCATCCCGCTCGTCATCTGGGGCGAGAATCCGCATCAGGAATACGGCCGGACCGACGAAACGGCGCGACCCGACCGACTCGACCCGGATTGGGGACGTCGTCACGGCATTCTGCAGGGCTCGGCCCCGGAGGATTGGATCGGATCGGATCTGTCGCGAAAGGACATGGAGCCCTACTTCGGCCCCGATGCGGAGGCGTTTGCGGCCGCGCAGGTGGATTCGATCTTCCTCGGCGACTTTCTGCCGTGGGATCCGGAAACGAGCCTGCGCGTCGCGGACGAGAACGGCTTTCGACGGGCGGAGCGCCCGCGCGTGGGGCTGTATGACTACGCCGATATCGACTGCGCTTTCATCGCGGTGCACCATCACTTCAAGTGGTTGAAGTTCGGCTTCACGCGCTTGTTCGACAATCTCGCGCTGGAAATCCGTAACGGGCGTATCTCGCGCGAAGAGGCGATCAACACGATCCGGCGGTTCGGCGACCAGACGCCGCATGAGGACATTGACGCCCTGTGCGCGTTTCTGGGCATGTCGCGCGGCGAGTTTGCGGCGATCGAGGAGCGTTTCCGCAATCACGAGATATGGCGGCGCGACGGCGGCGCGTGGCGTATTCCGGGCTTTTTGATCGACGATTGGAACTGGCAATGTTAATTGAACCGAAACAGCCGCCTCGCGCGTTTCGCGTCGGCGTCGATCGTCGGATCGAGATTTCGGATTGCGGGGACATTCATCTCGCGCCGGATGAGCAGGTCACGTTCGTCACGCCCGACGGCAAACGGCACGACTTTGCCGCGAAGGAATGGGGCTTTTACGCGACACCGTCCGTCAACGGGCGTCTGGCGCATGAGGGTTTTCGAACCGCGCTCGTGCGGAATGAACAGCGGCGCTACTACGTTATGGTCGTGAATCAAGCGCGCCTGAACGCGTTCGAGGCCTATCTGCGCGAGGAGCGACAGACATTGGTCGAATGGCTTGATGAACGCGACTGACACATCATCCGTACTCGCCGGCGACGCTCGCGCTGTCACGCCGATCACTCCGCGCGCGGACCAGCGCGCGACTCTCGCGACAGGGTTGCTGGCCGACGGACCGAACCCGGCCGAGTTTTTCCGTCTCCTCGACGATAGCGAGCGTGTCACGCCGTTCAGCTACGCACAACTGCTCGCGCGCGGCGTTGACTACGCGGGAGCGTTCGCCGCGGGCCGTTGCACACCCGGCGACCATGTCGTCATCCTGCACGGACATTCAATCGACCTGTACGCGGCGTTTGTCGGCGCCGTCCTAGCGGGTTTGGTCCCGACAATCGGCACATTCTCGTCGCCGAAGCTAGCGCCGGGCGAATGGG
>JAGQOO010000061.1 GCA_020427345.1 Phycisphaerales bacterium
GCATCGCGACGGGCAATCTGTTGCCCGCGTGGATTCCCGCGGTGGCCGTTGATATCTCGCCTTCGGTGCTGACCAAACTCGCCGATCGCGGCTCCTTCCAGACCATCGGGCTCGTGACGGATGTTGAGCCGTTCTTTCACGAGTTGGTCGCGGCCATACAAACAGTCGAAGCGGAGGTGTCCGAATGAGCCCAGCCGTGAAGCCTGGCGCCGTGAGTCCGTTGATGTGCCTGTGTCCGTCGATCGGGCTGACACTCGATTGCACGCGCATGACGCTGCCGCCCGACTTTGCGGCGACGATGGAAACGCCGTTGCGAGACGCGTTTCGCGCGATGCGCGATCTCGAGGCCGGCGCCATCGCCAATCCGGACGAAAAACGGATGGTCGGGCATTACTGGTTGCGCGCCCCGAATCTCGCGCCGAGCCGGGAAATCGCCGACCAGATTCACACAACCGTCGAAGCGATCAAGCGGTTTGCGACGGCAGCCCGTAGCGGGGCGATCGCGCCGCCGCGGGCGCCGCGATTCACCGACCTGCTGGTCATCGGTATCGGCGGTTCGGCGCTGGGGCCGATGTTTGTCGCGGACGCGCTGCGGCCGGCGATCCCGGACTCGGAGGCGCTTCAGCCGCATTGGCTGGATAACACCGATCCGGATGGGATCACCCGCATTCTCGAGCCACTGCGTCCGCGACTGCAAAGCACGCTGTGCGTGGTCATCAGCAAGAGCGGTTCGACGCCCGAAACCCGAAACGGCATGTTGCTGGCGCAGGCGGCGTGGCGGGCCGCCGGGCTGGAATTCGGAAAACACGCCGTCGCGATTACGGGGGCGGGTTCGCAACTCGATCGGCAGGCGACGGAAGAGGGCTGGTTGGCGCGCTTCCCGATGTGGGATTGGGTTGGCGGACGGACCAGCGTGACGAGCGCCGTAGGGTTGCTGCCCGCGGCGCTGATGGGGCTGGACATTGACGGGTTGCTGGCCGGCGCCGCGGCATGCGACGAAGTCACGCGCGTGCCGGACGCGGCCGCGAATCCCGCCGCGATGCTCGCGCAGATGTGGCACGCGGCCGGTGGCGGGCGCGGGGCACGGGACATGGTTGTGCTGCCGTACAAGGATCGCCTGCTGCTGTTCAGCCGGTACTTGCAGCAGTTGATTATGGAGTCTTTGGGCAAGCGGCTTGATCTCGACGGCCGTATTGTCGAACAGGGTTTGAGCGTTTTCGGCAACAAGGGCTCGACCGATCAGCATGCTTATGTGCAGCAACTCCGCGACGGGTCGCGGAACTTCTTCGTCACTTTCATCCGCGTGCTGGAGGATGGGGGCGATGGTCTGATGGTCGAGCCGAACGTGACGGCCGGCGACTATCTGCATGGCTTCTGGCTCGGCACGCGCCAGGCGCTCAGCGAGAACGGCCGCGACTCGATCACCCTCTCGATTCCGCGCGTTGACGCGTTCCATGTTGGCGTTCTGATCGCTTTGTACGAGCGTGCAGTCGGTCTTTACGCTTCGCTCATCAACATCAACGCCTATCACCAGCCCGGCGTGGAAGCAGGCAAACGGGCGGCGGCGGCGGCGCTGGAACTGCAAACGGCGGCGCTCGGATCGCTCAACTCAAGCCCGCGCACGGCTGAGCAGATCGCGTTGGCCATCGGGCGCGAGACGGATGTCGAATCGATCTATTGGCTGTTGGAACACCTGGCCGCGAACGGCCGGGCTGGGCGTGAGGGCGATACCTTCACGGCTGTTCAGGGCGATTGAGGCGCGGGTTCGTTCGGCTCGGGCTTCTCCGGACTCTGGGGCTCTTCAGCCGGCGGGCCCTCGGTTGCTTCCTTTTCCTTGGCTCCGGCTTCTTGGGCCGCCATCTGCTTCAACCGCTCCGCTTCCGCCAATGTCGGATCGTCGCCGCGATCGGCCTGATCCAAGGCGGTAAAGCCGGGGAGCGCGCGGATGTGCGAAACGAGTCGGGCCAGATCGTCGCGCAGACGAACGGCGTGTGTCCTTGCGTCGCGGTCTTTTTTCAACGTGGGGTCGAAGCGCAGCCGCGCGGCGACGATCGCGGCGGTCAGTCGAGCGTCACGGGCGAGTTCGCGGGCGCCGGGTCGCAGTTTGTCATACCCGCCGCGGTCCGCGACCCAATCCATCAGTCGCCGCCCGTCGAATCCAGTTTCCAGCGTTTGCGCCTGTAATTCGCGCAGGCTTTCGCCAAGCGCGTCCGCCTCATACGGCGTGGCGTAACTAAGCTTGAAGACGCCATCATCAGACCGTTCTTTTGCGAGTCGCAGGCGCAAGTCGGCCATCAGTCGGGGAAGCGGCGCGCCGATTCGGCGTTCGACGAGCGCTTCGCACGCCGCGAGTTCGGCGCCCCGCGCCTCGCGCACGACGGATTGAAGCGATCGCAATGCCGCCTTTTCACGCCCGTCGGTCAGCAGTTCCAGGGCTTCGACCGTGCGCTGAATGGCGTCGCGTCTCGGGTCCGGTGGCTCAATCGGCCCGGCTTCGATCGACTCCACAAGCGTGAGCGGGAAACGCCGTTCCTGCCGTTGTCCGTTGGGCCGGGATACGCGAAATATCACGGCCTTCGGGCTTTGCCCTTGGCGAACACCGTAGTAGCACGACCCGTCGCGCAGGCGCAAAATGTCAGCCGGCGCGGCGGGAGCCACCCCCGCACATAAAGCGAACAGAACCGCGCATGATCTGCGACGAGGCATCGAAACGAGTATAACAACCGGCATGGCGCCGCAACAAAAACCTCTGCCCCCGCGTGTCGCCCTGCTTGTGTCCGGGGAGGACGCGGCGCGATTCGCCGACCTCGTGCGACGCTCGGAGGTGTTCGAGGTCGTGGCGCAAGCCGGCATGCCTCGCAATGAGGCGGTCACCGATATCGAGTGGCACAACGACGCCCGGGCGTTGCTCGCGCAATCGGGCGTCGACGCGGTCATTGTGGCGGGCTCGGCCGCGGAAGGTGTGAACGCGATTCAACTCGCCGCCGAATGCGGCAAGCACGCGTGGCGATGGGGACCGATTGCGCGCGATCTGGCGGAAGGGCTGGATTGCGCAGAACGAATGAAAGCCGCAAAGCGCGTGCTGTGGCCGGCAAGCTGGCTGCGGCACGTTCAGCCGCTCTTGAGTGAGAGTTTCATTTCCGTCGCGCGCGGGGCGACCTACATCACGTTTGACCTATGTGCGACAGGACCGTCGTATCAGTCGTGGCGGGCGAGCCTGCGCGGCGCGGCGGGTGGCGTGCTTGCGCAGGATGGGTTCTTCTGGCTGGAAGCCATGATTGCATTGCGGGGCTTGCCGGAGTTCGTGCAGGCGGTGACCCGGCGCGACCAGCATCTCCCCGGCGCCCCGCCGCGTGAAACCGAGGATCTGGCCGGCGTGTTACTGCGTTACGCGGATGCGCTGGTCAGCGTGCGGGCCACGTGGGATATCCAAGAAGGGGAGTCGCGCATTTGCTGGCATGCGCCGGCGGGCGGCGCTACGGACCAGGAGCCGGTGCGCGCGTCGGCTGTGCTGAAGCAGGCAGGCGTGGTAGTTTCGCGCGGCGGTACTGCGCCGACGATCAAAACGCCGGAAATGACGGGCGAGGCATGGGTGATTGACGACCTGCGGCGCTTCGCCGGCATGATCCAGGACACAATTGCCGGTGAACAGGCGGCAGAACGCGCGGCGCGGCATGAGGCGGCGCTGGCGCGACGTCTGCCGGGGCTCGCGCGGAGGGAACCGCCACGCGAAGGCGACGCGCCGAACGATGTGGATTGGGCGCTCGAGCTCAGCTTGGCGACTACGGCGCTATTGGAAACGGTATATCTGTCCGCGCGGACGATGAGCCCGGAACAGCCACGCAAGTTGTATGAGGCACAGCGATGTCCATGTCCATTTTGAACCGGGCGTTCGCCTTGGTGGCGATCAGTGCCGTGGCGTTCGCCGCCGGTGGCTGTCCGCGGCCGGGAGGCGTCGGGGGTATGTCGCCGCGCGGCGCGTCGGGCGTTCTGGATGAAGGCGCTTCCCCGCGTTCCAGCATGGCGGGTGGGCCGCCGGAATGGCGCGCCGGCGCGATTTCGCTGTCGGCGTGTCGCAACGAGGTCGTTGCGTTTCAGGTTGCGGTGAATGGCGGCGGATCGGCACAGATCGAGGTCAACCTGGCTGACGCTGATGGTGGGAGCATTCGAATTGAGGCGTTCAGGGGCGCCGCACAGCCGCTCGCCCTGCGCAGCATGGATCCGGATGTCGCGAGCCAAAGCGACCTGCCGCGTGAAGATTGGGTGATTGACACGCTTGAGCCGATTGCGCTTGACGCACAAGGTCGGGCCAACGTGGCGTTGGGTGGTCCGGTGTCGACACTGTGGTTCGATATCCGCGTATCGGCCGAGGCGGCGACAGGTGAGCACTTTGGTCATGTGCGCGTAACACGCGGCGGTTCCGCCATTGCGGATCAAGATATCCACCTGGTCGTCGTGCCGGTGACGCTGCCGGAAACCCCATCGCTCGTCACGCTCGCGCGTGTCGATCCACGCGACATTCTGAGCGCGACGATGAACTGGCCGCGCAGCAGCGCGGAAGAGGCGCGTATCATTCCCGACCTCGCCAGCCACGCGGCGGCGTTGGCGGCTGTCACCGACGCGATGCGCGTGCTCCGCGAGCATCGCCTCGCGCCGGTGCTATGGGCCAGTTTTCCCAAGTTTCATCCGACAGGACCGCGCTCGGTTGAGGTGGAATGGGAGCCGTATGACGCGGTGGTCGAGCGCTGGCTGGGCGGTTCCGCGTTTGACGACGGCGTCCCGGCGCCGGTCTGGCTGGCTCCGATGTCCGAGCGATATCCAAACGCGGCCGGCAATGGCGGATTCTCATCGCCCGCCTATGCCCGCGTGCTTCAGGCGTACGCCGAGGAGTGCGAGGCGCACTTTCGGGAACGGGGATGGCTGGACCGGACGCTGATCCGCATGATTTCACCCGGCCTCATGACGGCGACGTTCGTCGATCGGAACGAGCGCGTGGCGGGAATTCTGAATCAACGCGGCGACGGCGCGCCGGTGATCGCGCATCTGCCGCCGCGTTCGCTGAAACAGGCCGGGTGGCCGGGCGCGCCGGCGATCGACCTGCGCGGCGTCGGCGGCCTCGCGACGCCGGCCGCCTGGATCGATCCCGCGCAGTTCGCGCAGGCGGCGGCATTGCGGGGGCAGGCGTGGTTTCTGCCGGGGCCGCCGCCATACGCCGGTTCGCTGAGCCTCGGGGCGGACGCGACAGATGTGATTTCGGTTGGCTGGCTGGCGTACCGCTACGGGCTTGAACGGATGTGGATCGAACACGCGACGGACAACGAGGATGGCGCAACCGCGCTGCTCGTTTCGGGGCGTCGATTCGGCGTTACGGGTTCAGCGCCGACGCTCCGCCTCAAACGTCTGCGCCGCGCGCAGCAGGACTTTGACCTGCTGACGATGCTTGCAGAAAGCGGGGCGCCCGCTTTGGCGGATACGATCGCCGAGCGTTTGGCGGGCGACGGGTTCCTGGACGCCTGCCGCGGTGATCTGCTCGATTGCTACGAAAGGGGCTGGAGTGACGACCCGCGCGCCTACGCGATGGCGCGCGATCTGATTCGGCGCGAACTGGCTCAACGGGCCGCGCCCGATGACGTCGGCTCGCGGGCTATAGGGGCGCAGAGCGGTGGGGTCGCGGAATGGACGCGTGTGCTGGCCCGCGGCTTGCGGCTTGATTCGCGCGGCGCCCGCCTGCGGGAAGAAAACGGGGCCATGTTTGCCGAGTTGTCAATTGACGTGCTCAACCAGGGCGACACGCCGTTGACGGGTGAGTGGTCGGTGGCGCGGCCGGAGGCCGGCGCGGCGCTTACCGGCGGCGCGACGGACGTGGGCGCCGGCCGGCGGGCGACCGCCCGCGTGTCGGTCGGGCTGACGAACATGAACTACAACGCCGATGGCGTTTTCGATTTGCCGCTGCTATTCGATACGCACAGTCATGGGGCGTTTGATGTGTCCGCGCGGATTGCGGCTGCGGCGTGCCCGGTCGTGCAGAGCAGCCCGCGTATTGACGGCGACCTGTCGGATTGGGCCGAGATTGGCGGCAACCTCGCTGGCGACTTTCAACTGGTGCGTGGAAGGCGAACAGGGGTCGCGGATGACGCCCGTCGGCCACGGCTTGACACGAAAGCGCGCGTTTGCCTCGACGCGGAAAACCTGTACATCGGCGTCGAGTGCCAGTTGCAGGTCGGCGAACGCCCGATTTGGAGCGCTGACAACCGCGTCGATCTGGCCGGCGCGATTCCGTGGGGGCAGGAATTGGTCGAGGTTCTTCTCGCGCCGAGCGACGCCCTGAGCGGTGGCCCCGGCGATGTGCTGTGTCTGCAGGTAAAACCCGGCGGCGTGATGATCGCGACACGCGGTTGCGCAACAGATCCGCCGATCGCCGAATCGCGTCCGTGGCAGTCGGACACGCGCGTCGCCGTGCGGCAGGCGCGCGAGGCGTGGACGATTGAACTCGCGATTCCGCTGCGCTCGCTGGGCGAAGCGGCGATGCGCCAGCGCGTGTGGGGCTTCAACGTAACGCGCTTCGACGCCGGCGCGGGCGAATACTCGTCGTGGTCCGGCTCCCGCTGGCGGACTTATGATGTCGAAACGCTCGGGAATCTGATTCCGCTGTGGCCCTAGAAACGAAAGTGATTGGATGGCAAAGAAACCCGCAAAGGTTCCCGAGAAGTACGCGCGTCGATTGACCGCGCTCCGCAGTGCGATGCGCGAACGCGATCTGGGCGCCTATGTCGTGCTCGATCGCAAGGACCAGTATTACCTCACCGGCTTCACGGGCGAGGATGGCGCCGTTCTGATCACCAGCAGTCGCGTCACGCTGCTCACGGACGGCCGCTTTGACGAAACCGCCGACATCGAGACGCCCTGGGCGAAAAAGGTCGTGCGAAAACAGCGTGGCGCGGACTCTTACGTCAAGGCGATCGCGGCGACGCGCGTCAAGGTCGTCGGCTTTGACCCGAACCATATGAACGTGTTAACGTTCTCGGAGCTGAAGAAGCGTCTGAAGCCGATCGATCTCAAAGCCGCGAGCGGACTCGTGACGGAGTTGCGACTCCGCAAGGACGCGTCTGAGATCGCGGCGATTCGCAAAGCGATCAAAGTCGCTGAGGACGCGTTCGTCGCGACCCGGCGTTACATCCGCGCTGGCGCGACCGAAGCCGAAGTCGCCGCTCGGCTCGTGTTCGAGATGACGTCGCGCGGCGCGAGCGGGCCGGCGTTCGGCCCGATCGTAGCGGCCGGCGCAAACTCGTCGTTGCCGCACTATGAGCCGCGGAATGTGAAAATCCGCAACAACTCGATCGTGCTGATCGATTGGGGCGCGCGGGTTGACTGGCACATCAGCGACTTGACCCGTGTTGTTGCCATCGGTAGCATCCCGCGCAAAATGGAGCGGGTCTATCAAGTCGTGCGCGAGGCGCACGATCGCGCGGTCGCTGCGGCGCGCCCCGGCATCGCGGCCGGGGAACTCGACGCGGTCGCCCGAGACCACATCCGCTCGGCCGGTTTTGGCGACCGTTTTTCACACTCGCTCGGACACGGGATCGGCCTTGATGTGCACGAAGGGCCGGGCCTTCGCGTTGGCGCTACCGTCAAACTCGAACCCGGCATGGTGGTAACGATTGAGCCGGGTGTGTACCTGCCCGGTGTTGGCGGCGTGCGGCTGGAAAATGACGTGCTCATAACGCGGGAGGGCGCCGAATCGCTTTCCAGCCTTCCCCTTTGAAGTGGCGGACACCCCCGATGAAGATTGACGATATCAAACGCCTTATCGAACTGATGGTTGAGAACGACCTCAGCCGGATTGAGATCGACGAGGGCGACTCGCATGTGTTGCTGAAGCGCGGCGAAGCGCACCCCCGCGTCGAATACGCGCCGTTGCCCCCTCAGATGCCGATGCCGGCGGCGGCCCCTGCGCCTGCTGTGACGCCGGCTGCCGCCCCTCCGCCCGCGCCGGCGGCGTCCGCGACGGAGCATGTCATTCGCTCGCCGATGGTCGGCACTTACTATTCCGCCGCCGATCCCGAATCGCCGCCTTTTGTAAAGGTTGGCGATGTCATCTCGCCGGAGAGTGTGGTGTGCCTGGTCGAGGCGATGAAGGTCTTCAACGAAATCAAGGCGGAAACGTCGGGCCGCATCGCCCGCGTGCTGGTCAGCAACGGTCAGGCGGTCGAATACGATCAACCGCTGTTCGCGCTTGAGCCGGCGTGATCGCCAGGCCCTCCGGAAATCGCATGTTCAATCGGATACTGATCGCGAACCGAGGTGAGATTGCGCTCCGCGTGATCCGCGCGTGTCGCGAAATGGGCATTCAGTCCGTCGCCGTTTACAGCCGGGCGGATCGTGACGGGGCCTGGCTGAACCAGGCGGATGACAAGATCTGCATCGGCTCCGAGCGCGCGGCGAATTCGTACCTCAATGCCGCCGCCGTCATCGCCGCCGCCGAGATCACTGATGTCGAAGCGGTGCATCCCGGCTACGGCTTTCTGGCCGAGAACGCGAACTTCGCCGATATGTGCCGCGACTGCAAGATTGAATTCATCGGCCCGAGCGCGCAATCCATGCGGCTGCTCGGCGATAAGGTGGCGGCGAAGAAACTCGCCCGCGAAGCGCGCGTACCGCTCGTCCCCGGCAGTGACGGCGCCGTGGAGAACGAGGAAGAAGCCGTCGAAATCGCGAATCGCATCGGCTACCCGGTCATGATCAAGGCGTCGGCCGGCGGCGGCGGTCGTGGCATTCGGCCCGCGCATAACGAAGCCGCGCTGCGTACGGGTTTTCGCAACGCCCGCGCCGAAGCGGAAGCCGCTTTCAAGGACGGCACTCTCTACATCGAAAAGCTGATCGAGCGCCCGCGTCACGTCGAGGTGCAACTGCTCGGCGATCGCAACGGCAATGTCATTCACCTCTGGGAACGCGACTGCTCGCTACAGCGCCGGAATCAGAAACTCGTCGAAGAGTCGCCTTCGCCGCATATCAGCCCCAAGACGCGCAAGAAACTGTGCGAAGCCGCCGTGCGCCTGGCCAAGGCCGCGAACTACCACTCGGCCGGCACATGCGAGTTCCTTGTCGACGCCGACGAGAACTTCTATTTCATGGAGGTCAACGCGCGGATTCAGGTTGAGCATCCGGTGACGGAACTCGTCACTGGCGTTGATCTGATTGAATGGCAGATTCGCATCGCCGCCGGCGAGCCGCTCACGCTGCGACAAGCAGACATACAACAGACCGGCGCGGCGATCGAGTGCCGTATCAACGCGGAATCGCCTGATCACGGCTTCCGCCCGTGCGCGGGCTTGATTCAGGATTTCATCCCGCCCGGCGGTCGTGGCATTCGCCTCGATACCCACGCCTACGCCGGCTACACCGTGAGTCCGTATTACGATTCGATGATCTGTAAGCTGCTGGCCTATGGCCCGACGCGCGACCACGCGATTCGAATCATGCGTCGCGCGCTCAGCGAATTCACCATCCGCCCGCTTGATACGACGATCGGACTGCATCGCCGAATCTTCGACTCCGCAGCGTTCATCGAAGGCAACGTCGATACAAACTACATCGAGCGGTCACTGTTGAAGTCGGAGTAACGCGCCGCCCCCCGATACGCCGTACGATTGCATTCGGCTATCTCGGTTTCTTCAGCGCGTCCGGGTTTAGGCCCTTCAAGTCGTCTGTCACGAACACGCCGTCTTTCCGCACGAGTTCGCCGTCGAAGTACATCTCACCTCCGCCGTACGCCGGCGTTTGTATCAGCACCATGTCCCAGTGAATCTCGGAAACGTTGCCGTTGTTGGCCTCGTCATAGGCGCGGCCCGGCGTAAAGTGAATGCTGCCGGCGATCTTCTCGTCGAAAAGAATATCCTTCATCGGCTTGTTGATGTACGGATTGACCCCGATCGCGAATTCGCCGACGTAGCGGGCGCCCTCGTCGGTATCAAAGATCTCCTGCAACTTGTCGCTTGCTGAGCTGGTCGCCTCGACGATCTTGCCCTCGCGGAAGACGAGCCGCACATCGTCGTGAGTAAAGCCGCGATAAGGCGACGGCGTGTTGTAGTGGATCACGCCGTTGACGCTGTCGCGCACGGGCGCCGTGAATACTTCGCCGTCCGGGATGTTCCGCAGTCCGCTGCACGGGATTGCCGGAATGCCCTTGATGGAGAAGGTCAGATCTGTGTCATTGGGGCCCAGCAGGCGGACCTTGTCGGTGCGATCCATTCGCGCTTTCAGGTGTTGCATCTGCTTGGCCATGTGCGCGTAGTCCATGGTGCACACGTCGAAGTAAAAGTCCTCAAAGCCCGGCGTCGACATTTCGGCGAGTTGCGCCATGCTTGAGTTCGGCCAGCGCAAAACCACCCACCGCGTCTTCGGCACGCGCACCTCTCCGTGCACGCGCTTCCAAACTGTTGATTCGTATATCTTCTGCTTATCCGCCGGCACGTCGGAGAGTTCGTTGATGTTCGGATTACCGCGCGCGCCGATGTAGCAATCGACGCTCTTCATCATTGCCACCTGGACATCCGCGATGAGATTCCACTGATCCCGCGTGCCCGCCATCATCAGCGCCCGGTTGATCTGGTTGCTCTTCAGCCAGACGATCGGCATGGCGCCGGCTTCATGGGCGATTCGTACGCACTCAGCCGTGAACTCGTGCGGCACGTCGATCGCTTCAATCAGAATCTTCTCGCCGGACTTGACGGCGCAGGAGTAATTCACCAGCGTTTCGGCCAGACGCGTGACGCGCGGATCTACCATGTGCGGACTCTCCCGTCGGATGTTCGAAGAACTCGATTGTTTCGCCCCCAACTCCAGCGGATCGCCGCGGCCGTGTCAAATCACGGACTCAGCCGTGTGGGTGAAACCGGCGATGCGCCTCCAGCAGGCGTTTTGTCTGCACATGTGTGTAGATGGCGGTGGTTGACAGGTCGGCGTGGCCCAGCAGCTCCTGCACGACACGCAGGTTTGCCCCGTTTTCGAGCAGGTGCGTCGCAAAAGTGTGTCGGAGCGTATGCGGGCTGGCTTTGCCCGGCACGCCGTGACGGATTGCCTCGCGCCGAACAATGCGCCAAACCAGCGTGCGGTTCACACGTTGACCGCGTCGCGTCAGAAACAGCGCAGCGCCGGCGGCGACACGCGGCGTGAACGGCAGCGGAACGTGGCCGAGCCGCATGCCGGCGCTGAGTTGGGCGGGGCGTTCGTGCTCGATGTAGGCCTCGATCGCGTCGATGGCGCCACGGCCGATCGGCGTCGTGCGCTCTTTTCGACCTTTGCCCATGCAGCGCAGGCGGGCTTTGTCGAGATTGACGTCGCTCATTTTCAATCCGCACAACTCGCTCACCCGCAGCCCGCACGCGTAAAGGACTTCGAGAATCGCTCGATCGCGGAGTGGTGTGTCTGACGCGTCCGCCGGGGATTCGACGATTTTCGCGACGCGGTCGAGGTTCAGTGTGCGCGGGAGCGAACGTCCGCGTCGCGGCAACTCGAACAGGCACGACCAGTCTTCGCTCGCGCGGCGCGTTTCGAACATCCAGCGCAGAAACATGCGAACGGCGACAACGTGCCGCGCGCGCGTGCTGTCGGCATAGCCGCGCTGCGCCAGTTCCCCCGCGAAGGCCTGCGCGTGTCTGAATGTCAGCGTGTTGACATCTGAAACGCCGGCGCGCGCAAGATACGCGCCGAATTTCGTCAGGTCGCGCCGATAGGCGGCGACGGTGTGTTGCGACGCGGACAGTTCCGCTTTCTGAAAGGTCTCGAAGTCGCGCAGCCAATCGAGGAAGCGCGGCGTCGGCGGTGTTTGGGGCGCCGAGCGCGTGTCGGCGACCGCGCGGCGCGACTTTGGCAACGATTTCGTTGCGGACTTGCGTCCCGGCATGCGTGTTCCCGCTTCCGTTCGGGATTGTTATTCGCGGAACCAGCGCGCCGCGACATAGCGACCCGCGCATGGTCCCTCGTTCAGCGCGTCGAGCAAATGCCGGCAGGTCCGGCGGCCGACACGCTCGGCCCATTCCGTCGGGCCGTGTGGGTAGTTTACGCCAAGTTTCATTGCCGTATCGATATCGGCCGGCGAGGCGACTTCTTCGTCAATCGCCAGTCCGGCTTCGTTCATGATGGCGCCGAGAATACGGGCGAAAACGAATTGCTCGGTGATCGATCCGCCCGCCGCGCCGGCGCCGTCCGCGAACAGTCGCACAGCTTCATAAGTGGAATGCGGCAGGTCGAAGCTCTTGCGATCGAGCGGTAGCGCCGGGATGGGCGACTCCATATCGTAGCTGTACGCGCCGCGCCCAGACTTGCGCCCGAACCGTTGGTTCTCGACGAGATGGCGCTGAATCGGATGCGGCTCCAGCCGAGCCGGCTTGCCGAGCTGGTCCCACACGCTGACCGACACGGCGTAATTCACGTCGATACCGATCAGGTCCATAAGTTCGAACGGACCCATGCGAAAGCCGCCCATTGAGCGCATCACAGCGTCAATCTCGTCGACGCCCGCGACGCCCTCATCCAGCAGACGCATCGCTTCCAGATAGAAGCCGCGCGCGACCCGATTCACGATAAACCCGGGGGTGTCGCGCACGCGCACAACCGTCTTGCCCCAAGTCGTGGCGATTTTTGCGGCGCGATCCGCGACGGCCGGATCGGTCCGCTCGCCGCTGATGATCTCGACGAGTTTCATCAACGGGACGGGGTTGAAAAAGTGCATGCCGACCGTGCGTTCAACCGCGCCGACGCCTTCACCAATCGCGGCGACGCTCAATGACGACGTATTGGTCGCCAGAATCGCGTCCGTCCGCGCCTGGCCAGCGACTTCCTTCATCACGCGCGTCTTGATCGTCATATCTTCGACGATCGCTTCGATGACGAGCTCGCATGCCGCGAGTTCGCCGCCGCGCATTCCGTTTCGCAGGCGAGCGCCGATTGCCGCGCGCTCATCTGCCGTCAGCTTGTTTTTCTCGACAAGGCGGTCGAGCCGCTTGCCGATTCCGGCGATCGCAGCGTCGACAGTCGCTTCGTCCACATCGCGAAGCGCGACCTCCCAGCCGCCCTGAGCGGCGGTCTGGGCGATCCCCGCTCCCATTGTTCCCGCTCCCAAAACGGCGACTCGTGACATTGTCCGTTCCTTCCACGACGCCAGTCACTCAACGCGGCATTGCGCGACGGCGCAGCCGAGCGTCAAGTATCACCGGCGCCCTCTATCAGGACAATATTCGCCGATCGCCGTCGCGACCTATTGTTTCTTGCCGCAGTTTTTCATCCATTCGTCGGCCCCCTTGGCCATTTCCTCGGGGGTCATGTCCTTGATATGCGTGGCAATGGCCCACTCATGGCCGAACGGGTCCTTCACCTTTCCGTAACGATCGCCCCAGAACGTGTCCATCGCGGCGTAAACGACTTCGGCGCCGGCGTCGACCGCGCGCTGCATGGCCTTGTCGCAGTCCGTGACATACAGATGAATGGTGGTGGAACACGCGCCCAACGCGGTCGGACTGCGCTTCGGCTGGCCAAACTGCGCGCCGAGGTCATCACACAGCATCACGCGATTGCCGCCGATGTTCACTTCCGCGTGCATCAAACAGCCGCCCGGACCCGGCATCCGGCAAATCTCTTCGGCGCCAAACGCCTTCTTGTAGAAGTCCACCGCCTTGGCCGCGCCGTCGACGACGAGGTGGGGCGTGACCGTCGTGTAACCCTCGGGAACCGGTTTGACCATGATCGTTCTCCTGATGAGGTGGTTGAAGCTCGAAACCCGCCAAGGTGCCGAACAAACACCAAACACACTACCGCCGACGCGGGTCCGGTGCAAGCCAATTGGGGTGGGGATCGGTACATTTTCCACCATGGGCGTCGACTGGATCGATGTGACATTCCGGATCGAGCGCAAGTTCGGCATCGATTTGCCGCTCGGCCATCTGCACCGACTGCTGGCCATCCGCGAACTGTACGCCTAGTGGTGACTTCCTCGTGTTTGGCCGCAAACACCTCTATCACAGTCGAAAGGTCAAACTGATCCATTTTGAAAGCAAGTAGCCTCCGCCGCGAATCCACCCATAATGTCCGCCATGCCTAAATCCTCGGAGGCCGACGCCTCGCGGAAATCCCTGCTACCCGACTCGTTGTCGCGCTATTGGCGTGACACGCGCCGGCCGGTTTCTAACCTGATCTTTCTGTTGCCGATCGTCGGCGTGTACGAAGCCGGCGCGCTGTGGCTGCGCGGCTGGGAGTTTGAGCATCGCCTCGTCGCCGAACGCATCCTTGTGGACGCGCTCGACTGGTTCGGCGGCGGCGGCTTCTGGGCGCCGGGGGTCGCGCTCGTGTTGATCCTGCTCGCGTGGCAAGTCCTTTCGCGCGAGACCTGGCGCGTCGACGCAAAAACGCCGGCGTTGATGTTGGTCGAGAGCATCGCCCTGACGTTGCCGCTCTTCGTCCTTAATGGGCTGCTGCTCCAGGCCGGCTCGGCCGAGACCGTCGACTTGCGGCCGACAATCGTCGCCGCGATCGGCGCGGCGGTTTACGAAGAGCTCGTGTTCCGCATGATTCTCGTCTGCGTGCTCATGTGGGTATTGATCGACGGCCTCGGGCTGAAGCGCAATCCGGCGCTCTCGGTCTCCGTCGCGGTCGGCGGCATCGTGTTCGCGGTATGTCACTATGTGCCAATCGGCGGTCTGCAATTCGAGTGGTCTTCGTTCGGCCAGCACCTCATCGCCGGGCTTTATCTGTCGCTCCTCTTTCTGACGCGCGGTCTGGGTATCTCCACCGGCTGTCACGCGGGCTACAACCTCCTGCTGATCTGGTCGCAATGGAGCGCGGCCAGCCAACCAACATGACCAGGCCAGGCCCGGTTGAAGTGATTGTGACCGGCGGTCAGACCGGCGTGGATCGCGCCGCGATGGACTTTGCAATCGAGGTCGGCATTCCGCTATGCGGTTGGATTCCGCAGGGCCGACTGGACGAGCACGGCGTGATACCAGCGCGCTATCCCGGGCTGGTCGAGAGCGATGACGCCGACCCCGGCGTTCGAACGCGGCTCAATGTGCGGGATTCAGACGGCACCCTGATCATCGCGCGGGGCCAGTTGGCCGGTGGCACGCGATTGACGGCGGAAGAGGCAGCGCGTTTGAACCGACCGTTGATCGCGCTTGATCCCGACGCGCGTGACGTCTTGGA
>JAGQOO010000062.1 GCA_020427345.1 Phycisphaerales bacterium
TTTTTTGGACTGCCCGCGCATTAGGTTTTGGCCCGGAAGTCTGCTATAGTGAACATGTTACCGGTCGCGACCTCGTTCGCGGCAGCCGCTTTTCCGCTCGGCGGGCAAGCGCACGGGTAACTACTGGGCAGGGGTGGACTTTTCATGGGCGCTGCGGCAAAGCGGGCGATTCGCCCGGCTTTCACGTTAATCGAATTGCTCGTCGTGATCGCGATCATCTCGCTGCTGATGGCGATTCTCCTGCCGAGCCTTAACAATGCGCGCGAGCAGGGCAAGCGGGCCAAGTGCCTGGCCAATCTCCGCAGCATTGGACAGGCCACACACTCATACGCACTGGAAGACTCCAAAGAACTCATTATGCCCATCCACCAGACGCACGTGGAGGCGCAGCCGTTTTGGATGGGCCGCACCGGAATGTGGTTCCTTTATGGCGGTCGCTCCGCGCCAGAGGAGTTTCGGTTTCCCGGCGGCGTGCGATATCTGTTGGGAGACAACTTCGGCGCGCGAACCCGGCCGTTGAATCGCGTCATGTATCCGAATGCGGCGTTTGTTGAGCCGGATCAGGGGACGCCACCGCCAACGCGACAAAAAACGGGCGAAGCCTTCGACATGGAAGTGTATGAGTGCCCGTCGGACATTGGCTATCCCGATTCGGACCTGATTGACGACGCGCCCCAGCAGGCGCGCGGCAAGCGTTGTTACGACATTTTCGGCAACAGCTATCGCGCGAGCCTGTCGCAGACCGGAGACGTCATCTCCAATCGATTCTCGGTGGGCGTCTGGGGACAGAAGCTCGGTGACCTGCCGGATGTGTCCCGTTTGACGCTGATCGGCGAGCCGGCGTTCTTCAACATGATCGGGCTGGATGACGTCGGCACCGGCGATCCGATCGTTCTGACGGGTTGGCACAAGAAACCGCGAAACGAGAACATTCTGTTCGTGGACGGCTCGGCGCGTGTGACGTTCGCATCGGAACAGGCGCCGATGCGCATCGCCGGGCCGAACTACGGGATGGTGAATCGGGGCACGGACTGGCAGACGGACGTGTTTCCTGCTGCGGGCGCCCGCATCAGGGGGTTTGGCCAGTTGTTCACGCCAGGCAATTCGCTGGTCGCGGACTGGCCCTATAAAGGGTTCCGCAACCACCTGGAATCGCCCTAGGCCCCGGCGCCGGTTCCGGCGGGGGAATTTCCGTTGTCGGGCGCGGCGGGTGGCGATAAGATCAACATAGTCATTTTCAGCCGCGTTCTGGCGGCCCCCGTCAATTCGTTTTGGGAGGCGAACTGATGATTGTACGCGCCAAGCAGCGCGGGTTTACGCTGATTGAATTGCTGGTGGTTGTGGCGATCATCGCGTTGCTCATTTCGATTCTGCTGCCGAGCCTCAAGCAGGCGCGGGAACAGGCGAAACAGGCCAAGTGCCTGGCAAACCTGAAGAACATCGGCAACGCGACCCAGAACTACGCCTTGGAAGATTCCAAGGAACTGGTGTTGCCGGTCCATAAGAAAAACGTGGAGGTAATCAACCAGGCCGCCGTCGTTCGCACCGGCATCTGGTTCATGACCGGCGGTCGCTCCGCGGTAGAGCGCTTCACCTATGGGGTCAGTGTTGGTGGCGGGGGCGCGGGCACATGGATGCTCGGTAACGAGTGGGGCGCCAAGACGCGCCCGTTGAACCGTTTCATGTACACGAACGCGAGCTTCGACGAGGACACGACCGGGAACGCGGCGACGCGGCCGAAGAACGGCCCCGCGTTTGACCTTCCGGCGTTCGAGTGTCCGTCTGATGTCGGGTACCCGGAGTCGCCGTATGTCGACGACATCGCGCCCGGCGGTCAGGGCAAGGTCTGCTATAACATCTTCGGTAACAGCTATCGTTCCAGCCTGGTTGCGCTATTCTGGGGTAGCGGCTCATCAGATCGGTTTTCGCTCGGTCCATTCGGCCAAACCCTGAGCAACATCCCCAACACGTCGCGAGTCGTGCTGATGGGCGAGCCGACCTGGTTCAACATGATTCACCGCGACGACGGCTCGAACGACGTTGACCCGATCGTTCTGGTCGGATGGCACAAGAAGTTCCGGATTGATAACCTGCTCTATTGCGATGGTTCGGCTTCGCCGACATTCGCGTCATATCAATACTCGCTCGATACGTCGGTAGCCGGGCCGAACGCGGGGTGGACCTCGCGCGGCGAGTCGTGGCAGTTGGACGTGTATCCAAGCCCGGGCGCGCGCGTGCTTGGAGCGCGGAACTTCATTCGCGGTCGCAGTGAGTGGCCGTTCGGCGGTTACGCGGACAATCTTGACTAGCCATAAGGGGGCGCGTCGTCGTGTACCTGGGACAAAGCGCCATTCGCCGCGCGTTCCCGCGACCCGGTCTGTTTTGGGAGGCAAATCCGGTGAAAGCAAGAAGGGGTGGGTTTACGCTCATCGAGTTGCTCGTCGTAGTGGCCATCATCGCCTTACTGATCTCCATTCTCTTGCCGAGTCTCGCCGGGGCGCGTGAGCAGGCCAAACAGGTCAAGTGCCTGTCGAACCTGAAGAACATCGCCACGGGGACACAGACGTACGCCGTCGATGACGGCAAAGGGCTATTGATGCCCGTTCAGAGAAAGAACGCGGAGCCTGTTTCGAACGGGCCGCTGGCGCGCACGGCGATCTGGTTCATCTCCGGCGGTCGCTCCGCAGTAGAGCCATTCAATCACGCCGCCGGTCAGGATTGGATTCTCGGTGATGAGTGGGGCGCCAAGACGCGCCCGCTGAACCGCCTCATGTACCCGACAGGGAGTTTTGAAGAAAACCTGATCGGCGACCCGGCGACGAGTCCGAAGAACGGCCCGGCGTTTGACCTGACCGCGTTCGAGTGTCCATCTGACACTGGCTATCCGGATTCCCGTTTCGTTGACGACATTGATCGGCTGTCCCGCGGCAAGGTCTGCTACAACATTTTCGGGAACAGCTATCGATCGAGTCTCGCGGGCTTGTTCTGGGGCGGGGGGCAGCGTGATCGTTTCTCAATCGGCGCATTCGGCCAGAAGCTCGAGGACCTGCCGAATGTGTCTCAACTGGTCATGATGGGCGAACCCACTTGGTTCAACATGATCCACCTCGACGACGGCTCTGACATTGACCCGATCCTGCTGTACGGATGGCACAAGAAGCTGCGTCAGGACGGGCTCGCGTTCTGTGATGGATCGGCGCGGGTCACCTACGCATCGACGCAGGTCACGCTGGATCGTGACGTGGTCGGAACTAACTACCTCTGGACCGGGCGCGGCAATGACTGGCAGACGGATGTGTTCCCGGCTCCCGGCGCCCGTATCGTCGGCGCCACGCGCTTCATCGAAGGCCGCAGGGGCTGGCCCTTCAAGGGATACGCGGACAACCTCGATTCGCAGTAGTCGGTTTTGTGCCGACCAAGACATTCATAGTGAGTAAGCGGGGCGACGCAGGTCGCCCTTTCTTTTGTGCTAGTCGGGCGGCGCGCGGCGCAGTCGCTTCGTGTCGCCGCGCTGCTTTTTCGCGCGGAGGCGGCGTTCCTTCGCAGCGCGCCCGGGCTTGGTGGCGATGCGGGTCTTTTTTCGCTGGAACGCGGTGTTGATCAGCTCCGCGAGCGCGGCCTCGGCGGTTTCGCGGTTAGCCCGCTGCGAGCGATCCGCTCCGCGCGTGACATGAACGCGCCCATCGCTCGACATGCGCGTGCGTAAGCGCTCGCGAATCCGGCTCTTGTGCCAGTCGCTGAGCAGGTCGCAGTTTTCAAAGTCGAACAGCACGGTGACGCGCGTTTCGACCTTGTTGACGTGCTGGCCGCCCGGGCCGGAAGCGCGGGAGAATCGCGCATCCACCCACGGGCGAAGGTCTTCTGGCAGGTAGCGCGTCATCATGCGCCATAGCTTAGCGCGATTGCGTCGAGGCCGTAAGTGAGCCGAGCTGCGCCAGGGCGTTTTGTTGTGACTGCAGGCCGGACAGCACCTGCTCCATCGCCTGGAATTGTCGGAGCAGGCGGTCGCGCTTGCGACTCAGGCGATCGTTCAGGACATCCACGCGGTCATTCAGCCCGCTGGTCTGGCTCTCAAGCGTGCCCTCGGCCCGTTTGAGCAGGCCGTCGGCGCCGGTAATCGTCTCTAGTTGGGCCTTGAGGTACGCGCCCGCCCCGCCTTCCTCCGCGGTGAAGAAATCGGCAACGGCCTCGGGGTTGTTCTCGAACGCCGCGCGGAACTTTGATTCGTCAAACTGGAGTTCCCCGTCGCGGATCCGAATGCCGATGTCCGACCAGCGCCGCAGCGCGCCGCTCGCGCCAGGGATGCTGCCTCCGAAGATCCGAAACAGCCGGTTTTCGACGTTCAGCGCCGACCCGTCGCCGAGCAAGATGCCGCGCTGCTCCGTTTCGGCGTTGTAGCCGGTGGCGGTGGCGAGGGCGTCCATCGCCGTATTGAACGCGTCGACGAGGCCGCTGATGTTCTCAACCATGCCATCGACGTCGCGCCCGACTGTTACCGTGATCGGGTCATCCGAGACGCTTTCAATGTTCAGCGAGATGCCCGGGACAATGTCGTTGAACGTGTTGCTGGAGTTGCGAACGATGATGCCGCCGTCGGCGCCGCCCACTACGACGCGGGCGTCTTGCGCGCGAGATAGCGTCGAAAAGCCGACGCCGAGCGCGGCGCCGTCGACCAGAAGGGCGCCGGCTTCGCCGCTGGCGCGCGACGTAATCGACAGGCGATAAGGGTTGGCCGATCCGTCGTTAATCAGGCCGGCCGTTGCCAGGCCGCGCTCGTTGATTCGCGCTACGACATCTTCGAGCGTGTCGCCGGCCGCGATGTCGACGCGGATCTCGAACGACCCGTCGGCGACGCCGGATGCGTGCGTGCCGAGCAGATTCAGATCGGCGGCGGTGGTCGAGTTGTCGGCGTCCTCGACTTTCAGATCAAACGTTCCGCCCGCGCTGTCAACGAGCTTCAAGCCGTCGCCGGTGTCGTTCAGCGAAGCCGTGACGCCGAAGTTGCGGCGATTGACTTCGTCGATCAGGTCGCCAACCGTTTTGATGTTGCTGGTTCGCAGGTCGATCGTCTGGCGGACACCGGCGCTGCTCGTGATGGTGAAGGCGCCGCTATTGACGCCGACGCCGTTGTTGAGATCGGACAGCAGCGTCTGTGTGCCGATGTACTGGCGTTCCAGATTATTGGACACGATGCGCGAACTCGCGTCGCCGTTCAGGCCGAGCACTTCGGCGAAGTCGCCGCTGACGTCGCTGATCCGAACGTTGGCATTCGCGTCCACAGCGGCGATGGCCAGCTTTGTTCCGAGCGGATCGACAGTCGCCTCGACACCGAGATCTCCGGCGGCGTCATTGATCCGATCGATCGCCTCCTGCAGCGTTTCAGCGTCGCTGAGGTCGACGGTCGCGGCGCCGAGATCGGTCGTGATTTCGATCACGCCGAGGTCAAAGCCGCGTCCGCCGTTGAGCGTCTTGAGCAGTGTCGTGTCGACTCCCCCCAGCACGCGCTGGCCGGCGTTCGCGCCGACCGTGAGATCGCCGCCCTGGAAGCCCAGTTGCGCGAGGGACACCTGGCCGGCGCCGGACGTCACGCTGACGCCAGCGGCTGCGTCAAACACCAGTCGGCCGCCGTCGATGCGGGCCGTCAGCTGTCCGGTATTGCCGTTGGCGTAATTGATCGCGCGGAGCGCGTCGCCGACGGTTTCGACTTTGTAGATCGTCCGACCGCTGATCGAACCGTTGTCGGCGGAGCCGGCGATGCCGAGATCGCGCGCGCCGGTTCCCTGCACGTCTTCAATCGTGAGCTTGCGGCCGTCCTGATCGCTGATCAGCAAGCGTCCGCTGGATAGCGTGATGTTGAGGCCTTCGGTGGCGCCTTGCAGTTCGTTCTTGATCTCGCCGATGGTCCGCAGGCCGCGCAGGTCGACTTCGACGTTCTCCGCGATGCCGGCGGCGTTGGTCCGTTTGATTCGAACGACGCCGAGATTGGCGCCGCCGCCGCTGTTGAGTTGCTCGATGCGAGTGTCATCGGTCAGCAGGCCGCTGAGATCGACGCGAAACGCCTCGCCGCCGTTCACATTGACAGTGAAATCGCCGCCTGCGTCCGAACGCCGTATACCGAGGCCGTCGTTCAGCGCGGCAAGCGGCGTCTGGTCGCGCAGCGTGGCGAGGCTGGCGCCTGTGAGCGCGCCGGAGGCCGAAAAACCCGTTCCCGGCGGGAAGCCGAGATCGGCCGCGGTTGTGCCGCCGTCGATTTCGCGGACGCGGATCGCGCCGCCGGTCGTTTCGGTCAGCGACAGGCGCTCATCGCGGATTTCGGCGCGAATATTGAGGCCGGCGTCGTTGATCCGTTGGGTGAGCTGAGTGAGCGTGTCAATGTCACCGATGTTGATCGTCGCTTCGGCGCCGCTGGCGTCGATCAGTCGAAACCCGGTTCCGCGCACGCCGGTGTGGCCGTTGAGCTGGTCGAGCCGGGTTTCGCGATCGACGCGCGCCAGCGCGGATTCGATGCGCAACTCGCCCGGCGTAAGGGTGGCGTCGCGCGCGGCGAAACCCTGGCTGACGACCTGATGCGTCGAGGCGAGCGATCGGACCAGGAACTGATATGTGCCCGGAGCGGCGCTAGCGCCAGCGGTGGCGGTCAACGCGGTCGGAAGCGATGACGTCGCGGTCGTGCCGAGGAACGTCGAGCGGCTGGTCAACGAGGCCGCCCGCGACAGGATGCCGGCGATCCGCGCCGAGATATCGAGGAACGCCGTTCGTTGCGCGTTCAGGCGCCCGATGCGCGAAACCAACTGGTCCCGCGGCTGTGCGTCGATCGCGATCAGTTGATCGACCAGACCCTGAATATCAAGGCCGGAAATCAGGCCTACGCCGGACGAAATCGTGCCCATCGAGCGCCTCCAGTTGGGCGATGGCGTCGTCGGGGCACAAGTTGCGCATCACTTCTCGCGGCCCGACGACGGGACATCGTGTCATCGGCCGGATGATGAGCAAGCTGCATGCCAGTCGTTGGATTTCGGGACTGAGCCGCAATTGCGCGTGGCGGCGCCGTTATGCGCCAGGGCGCGAATTCGAATTGACCGCCGCCGCGTCGCCGTTCAACATAGCCTTCTGACGCGAGATCAACCGACTCGCTCGTTGGAGGGAGACGACCACCTTTGACGCAACCGCCTCGCCCACCTCGTGGACGCATTCCCCGCCCGCCGGGAGCCGTCGTGCCCACGCCGGAGCCGGATGACCCGCCGGCGATTCCGGAGTCGGCGGCGTCTGATACGGAGCGGCGTTTTCCGTGCGAGGAGTGTGGAGCGATCCTGCGGTTTTCGCCGGGCGTGGGACGGCTGAAGTGCGACTATTGCGGGCATGAAAACGCGATCCCGCAGAGCGCCGCGGACATTCGCGAGAACGACTTTCTTCGCGCCTTGGAGCAGCTGACCGACGAGGCCGATACCGAAGCGCAGACGATCGTGAAGTGCGAGGCTTGTGGCGCCGAAGTCGAGAAGCCGGGGCATGTGACATCGCTCGAGTGCGCCTTCTGCGGAATCACGATTACGACAACCGGCGTCACGAAGCGTCTGATCAAGCCGCAGGCGTTGTTGCCATTTCGTGTGACGCGAGAGGAAGGGCTGGCGCACTTCCGCCAGTGGTTGCGCAAGCTGTGGTTCGCCCCGAACGCGCTCAAGAAGTACTACCGTTCCGAGACCAAGCTGTCCGGGATCTACACGCCGTACTGGACCTACGATTGCCGGACGACGACCTGGTACACCGGCATGCGCGGAACACACTATTACGTAACGGTCGGGTCGGGCAAGAGTCGGCGCGTGGAGCGCCGGACCTCGTGGGCGCCGGCGAGCGGCACAGTCTGGAACCGCTTTAACGACGTACTGATTCTTGGCAGCGAATCACTGCCGCGGCGGTACGCGGATGAGCTGCGCCCGTGGGATCTGGAACAGTTGACGCCGTACCAGGATGAATACTTGTCCGGGTTCGTGTCGGAGAGCTATACGGTCGATCTCGCCACAGGCTTCAAGGTCGCCAAGCAGGTGATGGCGCCGGTAATTGAACAGACGATTCGGGCTGACATCGGCGGCGATGAGCAGATGATCCAATCATCGCACTCAGAGTATCACGCGATCACATACAAGCACATTCTGTTGCCGGTGTGGATCAGCGCGTATCGATATCGCGAGCGCGTGTTCCGCTATCTGGTCAACGGGCGCACCGGCGAAGTGCAGGGAGAGCGCCCGTACAGCGCGTGGAAGATCGCGGGCGCGGTGCTCGCCGGGCTGATTGTCGTCGGCGGGATCGTGTGGATCGTGCTGGCGAATCAGTAGCTCAGCCGGGCGCGCTTTGTTTCACAACCAGCACGGCGCATGACGCGTGTTGCACAATCCGCTCCGCCGTGCTGCCGATAAGCACGTGGGCGAGGCCGGTACGACCGTGCGTCGAGACGACAATCAGATCGACGCCGTGCTTCTTCGCGTACTCGCACACGCCCGACCACGGGTTGCCGTAAAACGCGTCGATCGAAACCTGGCTGACATCGCCGCATGTGTCCTGAACCCGTCGCTTGAGGCCGTCGCGCGTGGCGTCGAGCGCTTTCGGGTCGGTAATCATGATCGGCGCCTCGGCCGGCAGTACCGCCGCGACATCAGGCGTAATAGGCGGCGGAATCACGTGTATGACGTGCAGTTCCGCGTCGAACATGCGGGCGATCGCGCCGGCCACGCGTCCGGCCTTCTGAGACAGTTCGGAGAAATCTGTCGGCCACAGAATTTTCTGCGGTTTGTCGTCCATGAGCGAACTCCTTCGCTGCGCCACCCATCTATTTATACCGGCGAAACGGCCTGTCCGTGCGGTTTCCAATGTGTCGGCGTTTGTGGAATCGGGCGCTTACGCGGTTGTCCCGGCCGCCGGCGTTGGGCACAATCTCAGGAGATGAAGCGCCACGTCCACTACGAAGCCGCGTTTGAGGACTATCTGATCCGCCTCGGCGCGGCCCACGTGCCCGTAGACGAAACCCGCCGGGCGGCGTTTCGCGAGGCCCGCCTTAAGAGTTTTGATTTTGTTGTCTATTCGCCGCGCATGAACTGGATCGTGGATGTGAAGGGTCGCCGCTGGGCCGGTCGCGGCGGGGCGGCAAAACCGACATGGGAAAACTGGATCACCGAGGCGGACGCCGAAAGCCTGACGCAGTGGGAGACGGTTTTTGGGCCGGGCTTTGAGGCGCTGCTCGTGTTCGCGTACTGGATCGATCCCGCGTTTGAGTCGCCGCCGGAGGTCACGCACTCTTTTCGCGGGGAAAAGTACGTGTTCGCCGCAGCGACGTTGGCGGACTATCGCCTGCACGCCCGCACGCGTAGCCCGAAGTGGGGGACCATCAACGTCCGCCGATCGGCATTCGTGGAGATGATCCGCCCGATGCGGGAATGCGTGGCGTGACACGATCGGTCAGCGGACTGATACAGGAGCGGGAGTAGTGTCCGAGCCGCGTCCGGACATTCGGCTGCCGGTTTCCGGCTATGAGCGCCTGTGCGACTTCCTCGCGATCGTGGGGCTGGCCATATGCGTCGCGCTGCCGTTGTACTACGCCGGCGACTTGCCGGAGAAGATCCCGACACACTTCGGGCTCGACGGCGCGCCCGACGCGTGGGGCGATAAGAACAACCTGATTGCGCTGCCGATCATCGGCGTCTTGCCGTGTGTCATTCTGGCGATTGTGCGGTTTGTTCCGGTGAAGTACTGGAACATACCGGTTCGCGTCACGGCGGAGAACGCCGAGCGACAGTATCGGCTGGCGCGGGACATGGTTGCCACGTTGCTGGCGTTGATTCCATTGGCGATGGCGGGGTTGGTATGGCAGTTACTCGAGGCGACCAAGGCTGAGCGCATCGGACCGGGGTTCTATGTGGCGCTTGGTGTGATGCTGGGGGCGACGTTTACGATCGTGATTGGATACATGGTCCTGGCGCACCAGCGCCGCTGACGCGCGCTCAACACACTGCCGATCGGGCGACAAGCAAGACGGACATGACGAGCTAAGCCGCCATGTCCGTCCTGATACTGGATTGATACTGATGTTACGGCGTAACGGGCACTGTGAACTCTTGCTGAAATTGAGCCCCGGCGCCTGATCCGCCGCCGCCGGTAATCGGGACTTCGATGCGAATGCGTGTGGTGGTCCCCTGCGGATTCGCGCCACCGGCGCCGGCCGCGATTCGCGTCACGAGCACGGACGCTGTTCCGGCGCCGACGGTATTGACGGTTTGATTCGTCGCCGCCGCGCCGCCGCCGCCCGGACGCAGGCGGACCTGCGTATCACCGTTCTCGGCGCCGTTCGTATCGACGACGATGAACTTGACCGGCACGCCGGCGACACCGGCGTTGCTGGCGTTTACGACGGTCACGGTGAGCGTGACCTCGCTGCCGCCCGGCAACGCCGTGGCGCCGGCGGGGATCTGCACGCTAGCCCGATTGAAGGTCACAACATGGTCGACCAGCACCTCGAATACGAAGTCGTCAAAGCGAATATTGGCGCCATTCGGGCCCGTATTGTTGCGTAGGTTGGCGAGATTCAGCGGAAGCGAGAAAAACGGCATCATGTTGGCGCCGTCCGCGTTGCGGCGCAGCTCCAGGCGACGTCCGCCGTCCAGCTCGGACTTCTTTGAACTGAAGATCAACTCATGCACGCCGGTTCCGGTAGCGCCGCCGCCGGCGATCGGGAATCCGAACGGAGTGCGCACGTTCAGGTGAGTCAGCGCCTTGTACGCGATGATGTTGCGCACGAGCGCGCCGCCGTTGGTCGCGCCGACGAAGTCAGTGTTTCCGATTGTATCGGAGAGTTGGGAGAGGCCGCCGGCCTCATTAAAGGGCGACGTGTCCAGCCAAACCGTGGCGTCGCGGAAGCGTGTAGCGACGTTGAGGTGGTTTGACTGAAGGCGGAACAACATTCCGTACCATGTCGTATTGGCCGCGTTCACCTGGTTAAGGGTCGGAAACCTCAGCACGCCGGCCCCTACGCTCTGATCCGTGCCGCCGGCGGCGAGACCCCCGTTGATAGCGCTCAGCATCGCCTTCCACGCGTTGATGCGCCCGTAGCCGGTATTGTTGTTCGGGGCGCCGTCAGCGACATCGAAATCGGCGTTGACATTGCGGTTGAGCGCGCGGTCGGCCGTGGCCTCGACGATCTCAATCGCCTGGCGGGCACGGCCGGCGCGTCCGCGGCGCGCCGCGGCGTTCGCCGGGGGACCCTGAGGCGGACCCTGGCTCAGGTCAAGAATGCGGACGACTTCCGCAAGCAGACCGGCGGTGATTGGCGTCGCGAACGACGTGCCGTTGACGTTCTGATCGGGGAAGCCGGTGGGGTCGATCAGGTCGATGTTCCGGCCGGCGGCGGCGACTGTGATGTTGCCACCCGTGCCGGTGTTGGCCCAAGCGGACTCCTGGGTGGATACGTTTCCGCTCAGTTTGTTGTCGGGCTGAGAGACGCCGGCGACGCGCACCATCAGAGATGACATCGCGTCAGTGTTGGCGGTTCCGCCGACGTACGTGTCCGTCGTCGCGTTGCGCATGCCACGTGTTGGCGCAACGATCCCCGGGAACGTCTGGTTTTGCGTTTCGCTGTTGTTTCCCGCGGCAATGGCGCTGATGACGCCTTGCATGGAGAGTTGGTCGAAGTCAATCTCCGCGACACGCCGCGCCACGGCGCTGACTCCGCCGGCCATGCGGATGCCGTTGCTCAGATTCAGCACGCGCACTTCCGGGTCCTTGATGGCCTGAGCGCACCACACCTTGTGCCGCGTTGAAGACACTTTTCGCACGTCCCAGCCACTCACCTTGTAGACGGTGACGAGCGAGTTAACGCCGATGCCGCGTTTGGCGGTTCCGCCCCGACCAACTACGCACTCGGCGACCTGTGTGCCATGACCCGCGATCGAGACAGTGAGATTGTCGGCTACCCGCGGGTCCTGAATCTCCGCCGCGGTCACGGTCCCGCGCGTCGTGTTTACGCGCTCCGGCAGGCGCGTATTGTCACCCGGCCCGACATAGATGTCATAGAACGCGTTTGCCGGCAGATCGCCGTTTGGAAACACCGCTCCGTTGCCAAGCCCGCTGTCGGCGACTGCCACAACGGGGAGGTTTGCGGTAGCCGGCGGGTTTGCGATCTCGAAGAACCATCGTGCGACAAGTCGATGTGCGACGGGGGTGTCCATCCAGAAATGCTCGCGCGTGTAGTCCAACCCTGATGCCGGCTCGGTGGCCGCGTTGGGGTCGTTCCAGCCATGCCGCGCCACGTTATAGCCCATCGTGGCGTTGTTGTTTCGGATTGCGGCGGGGAGGATCTCGGTGAACGCGTTCAGGCTCCACGCCGGGTCGACAAACACCTCAAGCTGGCGCGCGTCGGCGTGCGGATCGCCGCCGAAGTACGTGATCAGATCGGGCAGGTCGTCGCTGTTTTCGTCGTCGGACAGGTACTGACCGTGTATCAGCGCTTGGTAATAATGAAACACGCCGACGTGGCCGCTGGGCTGAAAACGGAATTCGCGCAGATAGGCGGACGTCGTCTCTTCGGGCTGATTCGGTTCGACGTATATGCCGAGCGCGTTCTCCAGAACCGGCATCACGATGTTCGGGTCGTTCGGGTCCACGACATCGATGAAGTCGCTCGAACTGTCGCCGAGCTCAACGTGATCGACGCCGGCGACATCGTCGGTGTAGTTCAAGCTAAAGGTCTCAAACTGGCCATCCGGGAACACGAACGTCAGCCGGTTGGCGCCGTAGAGGAACGGCAGGCTGGCCACCGCTTCGACGCCGGACGGAACGAACATCCCGGTGACATTCTGCGCGTCGGCGGTTTCGTCCCAGCCGTCGTCATACCAGATTTGACCCTGGCTGGATGTGATGACGCCGATCGGCACGGAGATGATCGGCGCAACGGTGTTGATTACCCCAAAGGGCATCGGCCGCATGTCGATCGATGACGCTCCCATGTTGGGCGCCCGGACGAGGGTCCAGCGGATCGCGTCCTCCGCTGAGGGCAGGTTGTCCATGGGCAGTTGCGGATCGATCGGGGCCGTGTCGACCACGGCGCGCCAATGCGGCGCGAGCAACACATCGCCATGCACGCGCATGTTCTTTCCGGTGTCCGCGTAGTCGAACACGACGCGATCGCTGAACGCCGTCGTCAGGCGTTGCCAACTGCCGGCCGACGTCGTTCGCACATCAATGCTGTAATCCTCAAAGCGGCTGGCCGGCTGCGCGGTCCACGCGGTAAAGCGAATCAACTCCTGATCGAGGTTCAGGTCCAGTTCGGCGGATGACGTCGCGAACTCGGACGCATAGCCCTGATACGCCGTCTCGAGATCGACGGCTCCCGGCGCCGGCGTTTCTTTGACGAGTGGGGCTTTGTCTGCGCGGGCCCGCGCCGAAGCCGCTGCGTCGGCGAGATGCCGGTGCGGCTGCGCGAGCGCCGGAGCCGCGATCATGACGACCGCGCCGATGGCGCCGGTCGCCTGCATTACGCTATGACGGCTACGCCGCGCGGCGTGGCGGCGTCGCGGGCGGAGCGCCAATGTCGCAAGTGTGAGCAGGCCAAAGGCCGTCGTGGGCTCCGGAACGGCGCTGAGCGCGTCCACGTTGTCATAGTCGTCCAAGCCCAACGCGTTGGCGGACCACAACAGCGAGAACGATCCGCTGAAGTCCGTATAGAGCACGTCGCCGGGGCGATAGCTGCCGCCGCCGCCCGCCGTGATCGTGTTCGGGCTGAAGGGGTCAAGCGAGAACAGGGCTTTGTCGAAACCGGGATCAACAATTCCGTTCGGAATTGGCAGAAAACCGCCAGGGGCCTGCGAATCAGGCGTGACGTCCATCAGCACAAGCCCGTCAAGGTCGTCGCCGGGCATCAGGCCGATGTGAATTACGCCGGATGCGAAAATCAACTGATTGCCCGGCGTCGATCCGAGCGCGATATCGTCCGCCGTGAAGCCGTCGGCGTCCGCGCCACCGGCGCTGATCGTGGCGGCTTCGCCGACGCGCGCGGAATCGCGCCACAGCGCCCAATACGGATATGGGCTGGTCGTATCGACGGAATCAGATCCGCCGACCCCCGCGACCTGCAGCGCGTCCACATCGTCGCCGAAGAAGCCGGTCGACAGGCCCAGCGCGATCTCCTCCCGATACGGGGAGTGGGTCCCGGCGCCGAACGTGGCGTAGAGATCACCGTGAGCGGATTCGACGCCAGGTTGAGCGGCGAACTGGATCGGCGTGCCGCTGCCTCCGACGGCGACGCGATCGACCGAAAAGTAGAGCGGGACCTCCTGCGCGATGATGCGCGGGACATCCTCGCGACCGATCGACCCGGCGTCGATGTCGTGTTCAAAGCCAGTTGAGGCGGCGTCGAGTGAAACGTGAATCTGATCGCCGATTGCGGCGGGCGCGGCGAGCGCGAGGCTGACGGACAACGCCAGCCCCATGGATCGGGGGAATGATCGCATGCGAACTCCTCCTGTTGGCCGATCGAGCAATCGGCGCCATTCGCGACGGAGTGACTTGAGCGAAGCACAGCGCCCAGACGGGCGGCATGCCTGATAACAATTGAAACTAGTAGCGAGATTGCGGGAATGCAACAGTATTTGTGGCCCCGTCGGCCGATTTGGCTGGTCGATGAATCGGCGGGCCAATGATGAGGAATGTCGCAGGCGCGGGACAATGGCGGCCGGAGCCGCCGCCGGTATGATCAGGGCGATGCGGGCGTTTTCGACGACCCGTCGTGACCGAACCACGAGCCAGAGGTTGCCGAAGTGTTGCCCGCTTTTTTTTGCCGGAAAGTGGTGAATGTCGTAAAGTCTGGATCGAAAGATGTTTACGCCGTTTGCGCCCGTAGCTCAGCTGGATAGAGCAGCGGTTTCCTAAACCGCAGGTCGGAGGTTCGAGTCCTCTCGGGCGCGTTGCTGGCGTGGGACGGCTTGGAATGTGCCGAATTCGGCGTATCTCGCGCCGCCCCGGTGGCACCTGTCGAACAGCGAACCGTGCTCGCCGCCGCGCTGCGCGCCCTCTTGGCTCGTTCTGTGCCGCACGTGGTGCTGGTGCGCGTCGTGACGGACGATCCAGTTGGGCGCTCGGCTCGCGACGCCCACTTGATGCTGCGCTTCCGATCCTCCGACCGTCCGCCC
>JAGQOO010000063.1 GCA_020427345.1 Phycisphaerales bacterium
TCGCCGGAGACATCGCGAGTGATCGAAACGTTCTGTGTGGTCCGCGCGATCTTGTCGATTTCATCGATATAAACGATGCCTGTCTGGGCTTTTTCGACGTCGTAATCGCATTTTTGCAGCAGTTTCTGGATGATGTTTTCCACATCCTCGCCGACATAACCCGCTTCGGTCAGCGTCGTCGCGTCGCCGATCGCGAACGGCACATTCAGGATGCGCGCCAGCGACCGCGCCAACAGCGTCTTGCCCGACCCCGTCGGCCCGATCAGCAGAATGTTGCTCTTGTCGATTTCAACGTCCTGCTCTTCGGCGGCGTCGGCGTGCGCCAGGCGCTTGTAGTGATTATGCACCGCCACGGACATGGCGACTTTTGCGCGGTCCTGGCCGATCACGTACTGATCCAGGAACTCGCGAATCTCGCGCGGCTTCGGAATCGACTTGAACAGCGAGCGGTTCCGATTCGCTCGCCGCTTTTCGTCGCGAACGAGGTTGTGGCACAACTCGATGCAGGACGAGCAGATAAAGACATCGTTCGCCCCTTCCACCATGGGGCTCGCGTCGCGATGGCTCTTGCCGCAGAAGTTGCACGAGCCGCCCTTGTTACGGCTACGACCGCCCCCGGAGCCTTTCGTTGCGCTCATCCTTGATCCTTCCAATCGGTCCACAGACTCTTTCGACGCGCTCTCACGCAACGCTGAAGTATTCTAGCGTAGCTGGCTGACCTGACGAACAGACGCCGCTACCGATCCCAGTCTGGGTCCGGCGTGGGCGGTTTCGGCTCAGCCGGTTCCCCGGACGCCGCAAACCGGCCCAGTGTAGCCTCCCGCAGCGCCGCGTACTCGCTTTCATCGAGTTCACCACGCGCGCGCATTGCCCGCAAGTCCGACAGCGTGAACACGTCATCCAAGGGCGCGGACCGTTGCAGGCGTTTGCGAATCGCGAGGACGATCACCGTCCCGACAACCAGCGTAACCACGCCGATCAGCGTCAGGCGCAGCGCCGTGCTCATCAGCGCTTCGGGATTTGATTCCGCGATCAGCATCAGCGGGATTGTAGGCCCGCGCGCCAGACCGTCCATTCCGACAGCAGCCCAAACAAAGGCCGCCCCGGCCACAACATGCGCGAACCGGGGCGGCGGATGCGAGCCACCGGTGGGTGGCGAAACCTGTTGCGGCGCGTTTAGTCCGACAGCGCGCCGCCGAGTTTTTGATGCACGTCGATGCTGTTGCGGACAATCAGCATCGAGCGGAAAGCACGGATCGAACCCTGCCCGGCGCCGCCACTCAGGCCTTCACGCCAGCTATCCGGCTCGATCGTCTCCATGATCAACTGGATCAGTTGCTGAATCTCAGTGTTGTCGCCTTGCTGGTCCTGCTCATTGTCTTCCTGGTCATCCTGAAACAGGCCCTGACCGCCGCCGCCGCCGCCGCCTTGCCCCGCCTGCGCGGCTTGTTGGCCTGCCTGCTGCAGATCGATGCGCGGGGCGTTGTCGAAACGTGGCACGCGGAGCAACAGATCGGAAACGTCGTAGACCTTGACGACCATCTCCTTGCCAAGGTCATCGGCGGTCGAAAGAACAAGCAGGTTGCCCGAAGCGCGATACGCCATCTTCGTCTCGCCACCGGCTTCGCTCATGATCATCCACAACACCTGCGACAGGCTCAGGTTGCGGACGCGGATGGAAACGGGTTTGTCGCGATCAACGCCGGCGACCTCCAACTGCTCCCAGCGGACCACGACGTTCATCTGCGTGAATTCGGCCACCCACTCCATCACCTGATCGAACGGGGCGTCCTCGAACGACACTTCCGGAATCGTCTGCGACAGTAGCTTGCGGGTGTCGACGGAATCAGACCGTTGGGCCTGAGCGAACGACACCGACGCGGTCAACGCGGTCACAAGCAGGGCCATGGAACGGAGCATGCGGGGTCTCCCTTTCACGAGGTAGGACTTTCCTAGCATTAGTCTAACACAGACTTCGGCGGAAAGAAGCCGGAAAATCAGGCGTGAACTACATTTAATGCGGGTGGGTTCAGTTGAGCGCCGCCAGCGCTGCGCGGGCCCCGCGCAACTCGCGCAGCACGCCGTCCGCCCCGGTTTCGGCGCTCCGGTCCGCCAGAAACGCTTCGAGTTGGGCGACCGCCGCCCGCCGGGCGCCGCTCTGCGCCAGAAGCCGCGCCAGTTCCCGCACATGGCCGGCATGATTCGGCTCCAGCGCCATCTGGCGCTCCAGCGTGCTCCGCAGCATCCCTACGTCCCCCTCGCGGGCATAGATCGACCGCAGATTCGCCAGCAAACGCGACAGGATCTCCACCGTGGCACACGGCTCCAGGAACTGCGGCGTATACGGAATGCGCCCCTTGAAGTACTCCTCGACAATCTTGCGACAATCGTCGGCCGCCAGCGTTTGGCCGCTGTTGAAAGGGTCGACGATCAGAAACCGCTCAGGGTCGTCAATGCGAACCAGGAAGTGGCCGGGAAAGGACACGCCCGAAATTGGCCATTTCAATCGCCGACCCACCTCCATCCACACGATGCTCAGTGAGATCGGAATGCCGATTTTCCGCCGAAGGACGCGGTTCAGATAGCAATTGTCAGGGTCGTAGTAGAGTTCCCGATCGCCACGATACTCGCGCCGCTCGACCAGCACCTCGCGTAAGGCCCGATAACGCTCGGGAGCGGAGATGCCCGCGCGCTCCGCGGCCACCTCTTCGGCGAGCCGATCCAGAATGGACAGGTTGCCCAGGAGGTCCAGGTCGCCCCAGGCGTCCCGCGCCAGGTGCAGCGCAGCGCAATCCAGGCGGATCAGCGCCGGGTTGAGTTGCATCAACTCATCGAATGGATGCCAAGTCGACAAACGGTTCTTCCCAAGAGAACGCGATGGACGGTTCCTCAAATGCCGTTTCCGCAGGATGTTAGGCACGTTGGCAGCGGGATTTCCTGACCGCTCCCGAAAAAAGCGTCCGGATAATTCCAACCGTCACGGACAGCGTGGGCGCCGGGCTTTTTTTGCCGTTGGGAATGCGGTACGATGGCTGTGACGAGGGTTTGGCGGCAGGGGAACAAGCGTGCGGATCCATAGCGCCGTGCTCGCACGGACAGGGGAGTTTTCGTCTAACACCTCACTGGCAAAGTGGTTGCGGCGCAGCGGGATCGACCTGATCGAGGTCCCTGACGCTGTCAGCCTTTGCGCGGCGGCGTGTACGCGGCTGGAAGCTCCAGACTTGGCCGTAATCGGTTCCGACTGGATTCAACAAAACGAACGACAAGTCGTGGACTATGTACGGCAAGCCTGGCCGGACGCCATCATTCTCGTCCACGGCCGCGATGCTGACGCGTACTGCGGTCGCTCGACGATGACGATCGACTCGCCGGCAAAACTGCAGCGTCTGCTCGCGACAGCGCCCGACATCATCCTGACCGAGTATCAGGCCTACATGACTGTATCAGCGAATGACGTAGACGAAGGTAGGGCTTCGTTACGAGAGTTGGACCGCGGCGCCGGCGCGCTGACCGCCACACGGAGGTAGCGGAAGTTGAGTTTGGCCCGGACATCTGTCCGGCCCCCGATGCGGCGCCGCGCGCCGTAAGGACGACACTTCCAGCTCAAGAGGGGTTGGATGCCACACTCCTTAGAATTGTCGCCGCCAGCCGCGCCGCGAGTAGGGACGCGCGTGGTATCGAGCGGATTTCGATTACTGGTTGTCGGAGCAGAGCGCTGTGCCGCCGCGCTGACGGACGCTTGTCCGTCCGCACAAGTCACACGCGCCGACAACGACGTTGATGCCGTCTGGCTTTGCGGCCAGGAGGAGTTTGACCGCGTTCTTGTCCACGTCGCCGCTTCCACAACGACGGACCGCCTCATCCGCCGCCTTCGAGAAGTCTCGCCAGAAGCGCGCATCGTGCTTTTCTGCTCGGCCAATGACGAGCCGCGCGCCCGCCGGCTGCTTCACGAGGGAGCCAATGACTACCTGATCGAACCGCTGCGGCGCGCCGACATCGAAGCGGCGTTCGGCCTCGCAACCCCACAACGGCCTCCCGCGCCCGCCGCAGTCGAGCCGCCGATACCGGCGGAGCTGCGCGCGCTCGTCGGCGTAACCGCTGAGTTGGACCGCGAACCTGCGGATGTCCTCGCCTTACTCGCGGACTTGACGCGCAACGCCTTTGACGCGATCGGCGTGCTGGTCGAACTCGACACGCTCTCGCACGTCACCGGCGACGTCAGCCACATTGCGCTCGAGACCGCCATCCAGCGCGGCGACGATGCGGTCGGCCGCCTCGCCCTGGCGCCCCGCGCGGACGGAGGTTACGGCGTAGGCGCGGCGGACCGGCTGCGCGCTTACGCCGAATGGGTCGAGAGCATGGTTCGCCAATCGCGCACGATCGCCCATTGGCGCCGGCTGGCGCTCACGGATGATCTGACGCGTCTTGGCAATCGCCGCTTCTTCAACGACCGAATCGACACCATTCTCGCCAAAGCGGCGGAAAACCGCTCGCGGGTGACGCTGTTCCTGTTCGACGTCGATGACTTCAAGGCATACAACGATGTGTGGGGGCATGAGACGGGTGATGCGCTGTTGCGCGAAGTCGCCGAAGTGCTGTTGCGCTGCACGCGTCATGACGACGTTGTCGCGCGCGTCGGGGGCGACGAGTTTGCCGTGGTGTTCTGGGATGCCGAGGCGCCGCGCCGCCCCCCTTCCGACCACCCGGCCGACCCGACCGCGCTGACCGAGCGTATCCGCGAAGCGGTGGAAGGGCATGATTTCCGTTGCCTCGGACCCAAGGCGCCGGGGCCGGTCACCATCAGCGGCGGTCTCGCGTTTTGCCCGTGGGACGGCGTTACGCGCGAACAACTGCTCCGCGTGGCGGATCAGGCGCTGCTCGCCGCGAAGCGCGCCGGAAAGAACCGCATTCAGCTGTCCGGCAATCCAAAGGCGGAATGATGACCGTCGCGCAATCCGCCGGCGCCGCGCCGGTTCAGCCGGCGCCGATAATGACGGCCGCTGAATTCTGCCCGGGTTCGGTAGTTTGCGGAGGCCCGGTTCGCTACACTCTGGCTGGCAATCCGGGTCAATTTGTGTCCCGGGTAGCGCTACGATCCTGCCGATACGAAACCCGTAGACAGGGACGTCGTCGGGCTCGCCCCCGCGGTTGAGACGAGGAGCCGGTTTCCACTCATGCTGCTTGCCGTGACCCTAATGGGATCGCTTACGGCTTCCCTCTATAACTGGATGGAAGTCGCGTTCTACCCGGTCCTGCTGTCGGTCTTCATCATCGCAAGCCTTGGCATCCCGATCCCTGAAGATCTCCCCTTGATTGTCGCGGGGTGGATTCTTTTTGAAGATCGCCACGTTCACGCGATCGCCAGCTGGCCGTTGACGATTCTTGTCTCGGCGATCGGCATCATGAGCGGCGACAACATCCTGTACATGTTGGGCCGCCGCTGGGGAATGACGGTGTTTCAGCACCGCTCGGTGAAGTGGCTGATTACGCCGGCGCGGCTGGCGATCATGACCGATCGATTTCACCGCTGGGGCGCGTGGGCGTGTTTCTTCGGGCGCTTCATGGTCGGTGTTCGGGCGGTGATGTGCCTAACGGCCGGCGTCACTCGATATGCGTGGTGGCGGTTTTTCCTGGCGGACCTGGCCGGGGCCCTGCTGTCGATCCCGTTCTTCATTTTCCTTGGCTACAAATTCAACGAGAACCTGCCGGCGTTGAAGGCGGCGCTGTCATCCGCGCAGCTCATATTGCTGCCGATCGCCGCGCTGGGCGTGTTCATTTTCGTAAAGTACGAGATGTCCCGCGCCCGCAAGAAGCGCGAAGCTGCCGTGGCGGCGCGATTGGCCGAAGCGCACAACGCCGATGCGCGCGAGCGTCGTGGCGGACCGGAAGGCGGTAATGGGGCGAAAGCTGATTCGGCGGACGCCACCGGGCCGTCTAGGTTCGTAGCAAGCAAAGATGCCCCGATGCCGGCGCGATCAAAAGAGCCGGCGTAATGCCATGACACGCTAAGCGCCATAGCCTCGGAGCAGCGGGAGTGTCCCCTGCCTGCCCGGTCTGTGACCGTTGCGCTTCGCCACACCAAGCAGCGAGTTTGCTTCCACGTCTTCATTACCCCACTGACGCCAGCCCGGGCGGGGAAATCGAGCGAACAACTCCAGATACGGACCGGGTGAACATGCCTCGATGACCTCGTAGAGTTCGTCCGGCTTGCGCGAGTGCTCCCTCTTGCGGGTTCGCATGATGTTCACTTGCCGTCTCCCGGGCTGCAGTGTCCGAAGGCTCCCACGCACGCCAAAGAGGATCATCTCCGTCACATTGCGAAAGTAGAACCCGACGCCACGCCCGTCTGGACCGCCGTCCTTGCGGACCTTGTACCAGATGAGGTTGCACTTGTATGTGAAGCCCCACGCCTCCATGACCTGGAGCCCCTCCTTCAAAAGGGCGTTTGGAACCCATAGATATAGGTGCGATTTGGCCGCCGACACTCGCTGAACAGGAAGTTCACTGATCTCCTGCAACTCCATCGTTGGGTAACGCAGGAGGCGACGGTGTTCCGGAGCCATCTTGCCGGTTCGATTCTGAAACTGCCATGGTGGATCTGCTAGGATTGTCGAGTATCGCCCGCTCACCCGCTCGCACAGGTCATCCGCAGGCGTAGTCTGGGGAATCGAGATCAAACGCGGGTCCATATGCGCCTCCTCGCTACGGCCTGACAATACTGCTCGGAATCCCAATCAACAACAAAGGGCAGGGATTACCCACTCCTCGATCCACCCGATCAATCAGTTTGCGCCAATGAGTCGTAGCCTCTCCAAACTTATCCGCAACAAACACGCGGGCCCAGCCAGCCGCAAACGCGGCGCCAACAGTGGCGCGCTGAATCCTGTCTATTTGACGACTGGTCGGCTCATAGAACTGTTCGAGCTTCTCCAGCGTGTCGATTTGACGCGCCTCTGCAAAACCCCGCACGATCTCCCGCATCTCGTCGTGCAACGACGTTCCTCGAGTTACGATCATCCCAATCGAGATCACACCATCCGCATGGAGCCGTTTGTAGTTCTCCAAGTCGCGGTCGAAGAATGGGTCCTTGTTGTTCCACTCGATTTCAAGCGCGGCCGTAAATGAGCCAAATCGCTTTACATGGTCGATCTCGTGCGTAATCGACTCACGCTCCTCACCATCGATGATCTTTTTCACTTCGAAGTTGTGCTTTCGCCACCCGCGCGCCGCGAGGGCTTGGCGAAGCCGTTGCGTCGCCGGAGCCTCACCCCCGCCGCCACGAACCAACTCTTCAGCGGGGATTTCCAAGTCGATAAGGACTGTCTCAATCTCGGCCGCTGCCTCGGGAAGATCATGCGTCAGAATCGCCTCGGCGTGATGCAGGGCGAGCACATCGAACCCGCGCGCCTTCAACTCATCGAACATACCTTCCCCGTGAACGCGAACAGAACCCTAACCCGCGAAGGGTAGCGGAGCCGCAGCCCCGTCGCAACACCCACCACAACATTGAAGGGGATTAGCCCAGCAGCGCTTTCACGTCCGCGGCGAAGTCTTCTCTCAGACGATTCAACGCCCGAGATTCCAACTGCCGGATGCGCTCTTTCGAAACGCCGAAGCGTGTGCCGATCTGCTCCAGCGTCAGCGCCTGGCCGCCGTTGTCGATACCGAAGCGCTGGCGCAGGATTTCCTGCTCACGCTCGTCCAGCGTGCCCAGCATCTGGGCGATGCGGGCCCGCGCTACCGGCGTGAAGTCGTCCTCGGCCTCGTCCCACGACGGGCCCGACACGCGATCCAGCAGTTCGTCGCGACCGGTTTGGTACCGCTCGCCGTGCAGGCGTTTTTCGGGAAGTGTGCGGGCGAAGTTCTTCATGATCGCCCATGAGCCGTAGGTGCTGAACTTGAAGCCGCGCGAATAATCGAATCGATCCACCGCGCGCATCAGCGACACGTTGCCGTCGCTGATGATCTCGAAGAAATCCGTCTTCGGGGACAGATGCCGCTTGGCGATGCTGACCACCAACCGCAGATTCGCCTTGGTGATCTGGTTCTTGACGGCCGTGGCCTTCTCAACCAGTTCCTCGACGCGATCCAGTTCGGCGGCGGTCGCGCGCTCGGGCTCAATCGCCTGTCGCGCTTCGTCCGCCTTGAAACGCAGGTAGTTCATCTTGCGGAACAACGCCCGTTCGCCTTCCGGCGACAGCAGCGGAAGATGGAACAACTGCCGCAAGTACGGCGGCAAGTCGCGCGGCACACGCTTCGGCGGCGTGGCGTCCGCATAGGGGTAGTCCGCCGCGTCGCCGGTCATGCACAACGCCTCGGCATTGTCTAGCGTGAACTCGTCGCTCGGCACATACTCAACCGGCCGGGACTTGATATCGCGCGCCCGCATCTCCGTGACCGCGCGATAGACCCAGTCGACACTCTCGTCGAACCGCTTGGCCAGCGTCGTCGCCGAGGCGCCGTCGCAGTGCGCTTCCCACACCTGCAGGCGTTTATCGTCCGCGGCGACCTTCAACCGCGAACGGTTGAACACACCGGCGTTCGGACGGGCGTCGTCATACTGTTTGAGAATCAGCCGAATCGTCTCAACCGCGCGATTCGTCTCGACCGCGATGATCCGCGCCACGGCGTTGACGGTTTTCTCGCCGGCGTCCGCAAGTTCCCGCGCGCGGCCGACAATCTGCGTCTTTTCGTCGCGCGACAATTGCGAGAACGACGAGCCGCGCGAAACCAGTTCAGCGTTTTGGGCGACGAACCGCCGCACACACCGCTCCGGAAACGCGACGCGCGCCCGGCGATCAGCGCAACGGAAACGCCACCCGATCAGGCCGCGTTTGCGCCAGCGGAAAATCGTCTTGGTACTGACGTCAAAACGATCCGCCAGCTCGTTGACCGAGTATGTCGCGGTCGGCCATGTTTCGACGAGTATGTCGCTCGCGCCGCTGAGTTCTTCGGCGAGCGACGTAAGATCAGTAACCAGATCGCCGCCATTGACGATCGTGCTCTCGGGGCCGTTGGAGCGATAGCCGGTGATGGCGTGAATGACGAAGTCCATCGGATACGACCGCTCCGCGTCGATGATCGACAGCAGGAACTCGATACCCGACAGTTGCCGCAATCGAAGCCGGCTCGGACTGCGCAACAACTGCGCGGCGAGGTCGGTCATCGCGATCGCGTTGTAGTCGCTCATTCGGGCTTCCTTGTGCAGGCCGCCTTCCGGACGCAGCCCCGCGAGCCATCACGGCCCACGGCGACCCGCCACTACGCCGGGGTGAGGATACCGCGAACGCCACCCGAGGGGACTTCCGCAGCTTCCTTATTATGTTCCTTCGGCGTAATCGTGGCAACATTGATTTTCTTCGTGGGCCCACAATCGCTGATTCTGGCCCGATAACACGTTAGAATCGCTCCCGGTTTGCCGAATGGATAGGTCGTGCACGCTCCCGGTGGCGCCCCGGGTTTTTGTGACGACGCGCGGCGGCTAGTATTCCGGCCTCCGGCGCCGATAGTTCCTAGCGCCGTTCGGCCGGATTCGACCCTCTGCGGACGCCGCGAATCGGATGTACTTCAACAGCCTGCACTTCGCCGCGTTCTTTACGATCGTCCTGGCGCTTGTCACGCTCCTTCGGACCCGGGTTGCCACCCGCAACTGGATCCTGCTGGTCGCAAGCTACTACTTCTACGGCTGTTGGGATTGGCGGTTCCTTGGCCTGATCGCGGCGTCGACGCTTATCGACTATGCGTGCGCGCGGGCGCTCGACGACGGTGAGGCCCAAACGCCACGCGCCTCCCGTGATCGCGGCATCCTGATGATCAGTGTGGCCGCAAACCTGGGCATCCTCGGCGTATTCAAATACTACGACTTCTTCGCCACCAGCCTGACGCACGGACTGGAAGCGGTCGGCCTGCACGTCAGCGTCCCGCTGCTGCGTGTGGTCTTGCCGGTCGGCATCAGTTTCTACACGTTTCAAACGCTTGGCTACACGATTGACGTCTATCGCCGGCGCGTGCGCGCGGAACTGGACATCGTGAAGTTTGCGAACTACGTCGCGTTTTTCCCGCAGCTTGTCGCGGGGCCGATCGAGCGGGCGGACTCGTTGCTGCCGCAGTTTGAAGCGGTTCGCCGTATCGACTGGCGAATGGTCTACAGCGGCTTCTGGCTGATCTGCTGGGGGCTATTCAAGAAGGTCGTTTTGGCGGACAACCTCGCGACGGTCGCCGACGCCGTCTTCGCGGCGGACGACTATACCGGCCTCGACGCGTGGCTTGGCGGCTACGCGTTCCTGTGGCAGTTGTATTGCGACTTTTCGGGTTACACCGACATCGCCCGCGGCTCGGCCCGCATGATGGGGTTCGAACTCACCAAGAACTTTGATCTGCCGTTCTTTGTCACCAACCCCGCCGATTTTTGGGCTCGCTGGCACATCAGCCTTGGCGCCTGGTTTCGTGACTATTACTTCTTTCTCGCCGCCGGTCGCCGCCCGACGCCGCTGCGTAGCTATTGGGCGATCATCAGCACAATGACGCTGATCGGCCTGTGGCACGGAGCGGCATGGAACTTCGTGATATTCGGGCTTGTGCACGGCGTCTGGATCGCGGGGCATCGTGGTTTGCGACCGTGGCTGCGCAGATTGCCGAAGCCGACGGGCCGCTGGCGGCGGGACCTGTGGTTCTGGGCGCAGGTCTTTGTGACGTGGCACGCGCTGGTGTTTACGTCGTTGATGTTTCGCGCGCAATCGGCCCAACAGCTTTGGGACATTTGCGGCGCGTGTGTCACGCGCTTGAGCCTGACGCGCGAGATGGTCGTTTCCGATCGGCTCATCACGGTATTCGCGTGCATCGCGTTCATTCTGCCCGTGCAGATCGCCCAGTTCTACATGCGCGACGCATACGTGTTCTTCCGGATCCCGGCGCCGCTTCGCGCCGTCGTGTACGCTTTGCTCGCGCTCGCGTTTCTGGCGTTTGGAGAATTCAGTGGCGACGCCTTCATCTACTTCCAGTTCTGAGCTGGCCCAGCTTTGCGGCGGCCCGCCATGGGCGCTGTTCGGCGCGATCGCGCTGCTCGCCGTCGTCGAAGTCGGCGTGCGCCTGGCGCCGCCCGAAATCGCCATTCCGCATCAGAGCGGCGGGACCGAGTATCACACCGCCCGCTGTTACCTTGACGCCTTCGGCCCGGCTGAGATCAGCCTGTTCGGAACGAGTCGCACGCGCAACGGGATCAGCGTGCCGGAGTTGAAAGCGCGCCTTGAAGCGGCTTGTCAAGCCGACGCGGCTATCCAGCGGCGATTCGGAGATGCGCGGATCGCCAACTACGCGTGTTCCGGCTCGAACATCGAAGTCGCGTTTTCGACGCTGCGTTACGCGCTTCGCCTGGCGCCGGATCGACCGCGGATTGCGATCTTTGGAGTGAGCGCGCAACAGTTGATGCGCGGCGAGGAACTGTCCAACCGCGCCGCCGTGTTCTGGGATATTCCCGATTGGGTGGAGGCGTTCGATGACACCGCGGCGCAAGCCGCCGACCCGCGGCGCAGCATCTGGAAACTCGCGCCGATCGTCGTTCGAAACGAACTGGGCAAAAACTGGCTGACGCTGAAATACCGACTGCGTCCGGAGGCGTTCGTTAACGACATCGTGCTGGCGTGGAAGTACCGAAAAACGCGGTCATTCACATGGGACGAGATCCTGCGCGGGGCGCCCTCGCCCTCGCCAATCCGCGGCGAGCCGGCCCCGTGGCACGCGCTTGAACCCGAGCGATCGCTCGTCACCGATCCGATATCCGATGAACGGGTCCAACTGTATCTGCAGCGCATTCAACAGGCGGGCGAAACGGGGCTTGATCCGCAGGCCGTGCGCCTCGCCCGGCGCATGGTCGAACTTTGCCGCGAGCGGAACGTACCGCTGATTGTGTTCGAGCTACCCGTGTCGGACCGCCTCGCGCGATATCTGCCGCCGGGCGCGAATGACGACTTGCGCCGCCTGTTCGATGAACTCGCCGACGGCGAGAACGTGGTGTTCGTCGGTCTCGACCAACTCGGCGTCAGCTTCTCAGACGCGGACTTCCGCGAGCAGAGCCATCTGAATCTGCGCGGGGCCACGAAGCTCAGTGACGCGCTGTTCGAGCGGGCTATTCTGCCGGAACTCAAACGGCTTTCGGAGTAAAACGCGATTGTGTGGAATTGCCGGAGCCTTGCGCCTCGATCCGTCAGCGCGGATCGACTCAACGCTCGTCGAGCGCATGGCGGGCGCGCAAACACATCGCGGCCCAGACGAGGACGGCGTCTATCTCGACCCACACGCGCGGGCGGGATTCGCGTTTCGCCGACTGTCGATCATTGACGTCGCCCACAGCCATCAACCTCTGTCGAATGAGGATGAAACCGTCTGGCTCGAATTCAACGGCGAGATATACAACTTCACGGAACTGCGCGGCGAGTTAATCGATCGCGGCCACACATTCCGCACGACCGGTGACAGCGAGGTCATCGTGCACGCGTGGGAGGAGTGGGGCGCTGCTTGCTTTGAGCGCCTCGCCGGCATGTTCGCGATCGCGATCTGGGATCAGCGGTCCGGTGAGCTGATTCTTGCGCGCGACCGCTTCGGAAAAAAGCCGCTTTGCTACGCAATCGCCGCCAATCGGCTGTTGTTCGCCAGCGAGCTGAAGGCGATCGTCGCCACGGGCGCGCCGCGCGTGATCGATCCCGCCGCGCTCGCCAACTATCTCCTATACCAGTATGTGCCCGCGCCGCAGTGCATTTACGCAGGCTGGGGCAAACTGCCGCCAGGACATTTCTGGCGCATCCGCGCTGACGGAACCCCACAAACGACGCCTGTGCGTTACTGGGACATCCCGGAAGCGCCGCCGGACGGCGGTCGAGCGATGTCCGAGGAAGACGCGCTCGATCAACTCGACGCGCTGCTCACGCGCGCCGTCGAGAAACGCCTGATCTCCGACGTTCCGCTCGGGGCGTTTCTGTCGGGCGGTGTTGATTCGTCCATCGTCGTCGGGTTGATGCGGCGCCTCGGCGTTCAGCCGCTGCGGACTTTTTCGATCGGTTTTCCAGATCGTCGTTACGACGAGCGCCATCACGCCCGCGCCGTCGCGGAGCGTTTTGAGACCGAGCATCACGAGTCAGTCGTCACGCCGGATGCGATGACGGTCGTCGACGACCTTGCGTGGGCATACGACGAGCCTTTCGCGGACTCATCCGCCATTCCGACGCTGCTGTTGTCACGCTGGACGCGCCAATCGGTCACAGTCGCGCTCACCGGCGACGGCGGTGATGAACTGTTTGGCGGCTATGACCGTTATCGCGCCGCCAATCTGGCCGCCCGGCTCGATTGGGCGCCATCCGCGCTGCGCGGCATGGTCGCCGGAGCCGGCCACGCGATACCGAGTGGCTCGGCAAAGAGCCACAGCCGACGACTCCATCGCCTGCTGACGGCGATCGGCGAGGCGCCCGCGGCTCGATATCGCGCGTGGATACACGTATTCACACCGGCGCTGCTCAGCTCGGGTTTGCGCCCGGAGTGGCGGAAGGCCATGCGCATCGCAGACGCGACGGGCGCATTCGACACCATCTACAACGCGGCCGCGGGCACGCCCGCCGACCGCGCGATGCGCCTCGACATGGAAACCTATCTGCCGGGCGACCTGCTGCAGAAAGTCGATATCGCGTCGATGGCGGCGTCGCTCGAATGCCGCGCGCCGTTTCTCGATCACGAACTGGCCGCTTTCGCCGTGTCGCTTCCTCCGAGGCTTCGCATGCGCAAGCGTTTGCTGCGCACATGGGCTGAACGCGCGGACGACACAGGCCGGCCCTTCCTCCCCCGGTCGATCCTGAACCGCCCGAAGATGGGTTTTGGTGTGCCGATCGGGACGTGGTTTCGGCGCGAGTTACGCGAAACGCTCACCGACGCCTTGCTGGCGCCGGGCAGCTTGACGCTGCGCCTGTTCGATGGCACGTTCGTAGAGCGCCTGATCGCTGATCATCAATCCGGCCGCGCGGAACATGCGCACCCGTTGTTGGCGCTGTTCATGCTGGAGCACTGGTCCCGGCGTTGGTCGCCGACGCTGCCCGTGTGAGCGGATGGGCCGGGACCACCGATCGGCCGATATACCCATACGGACACCAAGGGCTCCGAGGGCGTTCACGCGGCGTGATCATCGATCAGGACGAAATCAACAAGCTGCTTGCCGAGGCGGATGACGCAGCCGAGGTTAAGCCGCCTCCGCCCAAACCGGCCGCCAAACGGGCGCGCGGACCGCTTCCGACCGAGGTGGCGCGGCTATTGCGCATTCGGGTTCCGGTCATTGTCCGCCTGGCGTCGCGCCGAACGACTGTGCAAACGGCCCGGAAGCTCTCGCAGGGCACGATCATCGAATTCAGCAAGCGCGTGGATGACCCACTCGACTTGTTGATCAACAATCAAAAAATCGGCGAGGGGGTCGCGGTCAAGAGCGAGGAGCATTTCGGCCTGCGCGTCACCGTGATCGAATCGCCCCGAAAGCGAATCCAGTCGCTCGGCGAGTAACGAAATTTCGAAGTGGTTTTTGACTTCCCGCGCTCCGCCGGCCTAGCATTGATCGAACAGCAGGTGAAGTAAGGCACATCTGCTGGGCCCGAACCTCTCTCACCAACCAACCGCAATTTGAGGCGACCATCGGGAGCTGGTCGCCTTGGATTGTGCGCCCATTTCGGGATTATCAGGCGTAGTTCGCCGTTTTCGCCGGCGGTTCGACCCCGCGTGGCTTGACCATTTCGCGCGTCCGTGAAATCTTTTCGCACATGAACACCCCCGACTGGAGCGCAGCGACGCTGCGGCTGATTGAAACCGCAATCGACGAAGACCTCGGGCCGGATGGCCACGACCTGACCAGCGGCCTGCTCAATAACGGGGATCAGCCCGCCGAGGCGTTGGTCGTTCCCCGCGAAACCGGCGTCATCGCCGGGCTGGCGCTGGGGCCGGCGATCGTTCGGGCGTTTGGCCGGCGACTCGGCAGCCAGATTGAATTCGTGGCGGTGGCGGCCGACGGCGATGTGGTGAAACCCGGGGTCTCTGTCGCGACCCTGCGGGGCTCCATCG
>JAGQOO010000064.1 GCA_020427345.1 Phycisphaerales bacterium
GCAACCGCGCGAAAACCGCCTGATCTTCGCCGGTCAGGTCCTGCATGAAGGCGCGTGCGGCTTGATGTTCAGTGGCAATGTGCGGATGCGCACGATCGTCTCGCAAGGCTGCCGGCCGATCGGCGAGTCCTTTGTCGTTACCAAGGCGGAAGGCAACCTGATTCAACAGCTCGGCGGCAAGCCGGCCAAGGAAGTCGCGTTCGACATGCTGCGCCGCGCGACGCCGTCGGATCAGGAGGCTGTTAGGCGCGGTCTGTTCGTCGGCCGCGTCATTGACGAGCATCAGCGTTCGTTCGCCCGCGGGGACTTTCTGATTCGCAACGCGATCGGCTTTGACCAGGACAGCGGCGCTATGGCCGTGGATGACATGTTCCGCCCCGGCCAGACGATTCAGTTTCACGTCCGCGACGCCGCGACGGCCAGCCGTGATCTAACGGACATGTTGCTCGCCTGCGACACGTCCGCGGCGCGCGGCGCACTGCTGTTCACCTGTAACGGGCGGGGCACGCGCTTGTTCAACTCGCGCAGCCACGACGCGCGGGCGGTCGCGGATCGGTGCGGCGGATTGCCGACCGCGGGCTTCTGCTGCGCAGGCGAGTTCGGACCGATCGGACATCGGAACTACATTCATGGCTACACCGCAAGCATCGGCTTCTTCGAACCCGAAACCGACTAGCCGCGTGCCCTACCGCCAACGGCGCGTGCGGCGCTCGGCCGACTTTCAACGCGCGATGAAGCGCGGCGTGCGCTTCTCCGACGGGCGGATCACGCTGTGGCGCGCCGACAATGATGGCAGAGTGTCGCGCATCGGGCTGATCGTCAGTCGCAAGCACGGCCCCGCGCCGCATCGCAACTACCTCAAGCGCCTTTTGCGCGAGGCCTTTCGGCTGTCGCTCGCGAAATTGCCGGCCGGCAAAGACCTGATCGTGTCGCCGCGGGTTGGCGCAGCGCTCACTCTTGATGGCGCTATGACTTCGCTGGTCGCGCTCGCGAATCGCCGCCCGTCCGCCCCTATGCGCGGTCCCGCCGATCCGCGCGGGGACCAACCGCAGTGACCGCCGATGAACGGCCCATCCTGATTCTGTACGCGTCCACCGGCGGCGGGCACAAGTCCGCAGCGCGCGGATTGGAGCAGGCGTTCGAGGACTGTTTTGCGGATTTGAACGTCGCCCCTCACGACGCATTGAAACAGGCCAATCCGGTCTTTCGGATGCTCTACGGGGGCGGCTACGCGGCGGCAATCAAGGTAGTGCCGGGAATCATCGGGTATCTCACTGACAAGACGGACGCGGCGCCGCGAAACAGGCGACCGCGCTCATCGGCGCCAGCGCTCATGACACTGCGTCTGCAACGCTGGATCCGGCGCGCAAATCCGAGCATCGTGATTCACACGCACTTTCTGACCGCGAACATCGTCGGCCGGCTGCGCGCGCGGCGTCAACTCGACGGCAAGAGCGTGATCGTAGTCACAGACTTCGAAGCGCACCGTATGTGGGCGCAGGACGCTGACCTGTATTGCGTAGCGAGCGCCCGGGCCCGCGACGACCTGATCGCCTGCGGCGCGGCCGCGGAGCGCGTGCGCGTCACGGGCATCCCGCTTCGACGTCAGTTCCGCGAGCCGCCGCCGGTCGCCGCGGCGCGCCGCGATCTGGCGATTCCGCGCGATCAGCGGGTCGTGCTGCTGCTGTGCGTCGCGTACGACCGCCGAACCGCGGGGATGATCTTCGATCAACTCGCCGACATTGATGGCGTGTCTGTCGTCGCGATAGCTGGCGGCGACGCGGTGATGCAATCGCATCTGCAAAGCCGCGTGCGTGATCCGCGTCATCGCGTGCTGGGCTACACCGAGGAGATCGGGCGCTGGATGCGGGCGGCGGATGTCGTCGTCTCCAAGCCGGGTGGATTGACGAGTTCCGAGGCGCTGGCCACAGAGACACCAATGGTCATCTTCAATCCGATCCCGGGGCCGGAGCTGCGCAACACGGAGTATCTGCTCGAGAACGGCGCGGCGATCAAGGTCAATCGGCCCGAGACGCTGGGCGGTCGCGTCCGCGCGCTGCTCAATGATCCCGAGCGTTTGGCGGGGATGCGCGAAGCGGCCCGGCGCCTCGGCCGCCCCGCCGCCGCCGAGGAGATCGCGCGGGCCACAGTCGCGCTGAACCGACGGGAAACAGCCGAATCCGAGGCTCCCGGCCAGCCGACGGTGAGCCCGCTATACTGATCGCAAGGGCGGAGGCAGTCGATCAATCGCGGGAGATACGTATGTCCGAACCGCGGACGCTGGTGGCGATGCCGGTATTCAATGAAGCGCCGACACTCGAACGCGTGCTGCGATGCGTGCGCCGTTTCTCGGACGATTTGCTCGTTGTGAATGACGGCTCTACGGATGGCAGCGAGGCGATCCTGCGAGCGCAGCGCGACATCAGCGTCATTCACCACCCGGAAAACCGCGGCTATGGTCAAAGCCTGATTGACGCCTTCGAGTTCGCGGCGCGTCGCGGCTTTGACTGGGTCATCACCATCGACTGTGACGAGCAGCACGAGCCCGCCCGCATTCCGGATTTCCTCACCGCAATCCGCGAAGACGACGCGGACCTCATCAGCGGATCCCGCTATCTGAACGACCACGCCAACGACGACGACGCTCCGCCGGATCGGCGGCGGATCAACCGCACGATCACGGAAGTGCTGCGGATATTGCTCGATCTGCGCGTAACTGATTCATTCTGCGGATTCAAAGCACATCGCGTTTCGGCGTTGCGGCGCTTGTCGCTGACGGAGCCGGGCTACGCGTTTCCGCTGCAATTCTGGCCACAATGTGTCCGCGCCGGGTTGCGCGTTCGCGAAATTCCGGTTCGGCGGATTTACCACGACGCGTCACGCAGCTTTGGCGAAACGCTCGATAACCCCGCGGCCCGATTGCAGCATTATCTTGAGGTGCTGCTGACGGAGTTGCGTGTTGATCGAACCGCGCTGGAGCCGGTGCTGTCGTGCTGTGTCTCATGCCTGAACGACTGATCCGATACGAATCTCTATCCACGCCGCGCGACAGCGGCGCGACGCTGGTCGAACCGGCAGACGTCGACCTGAGCGCTTTGGCGGTGAAGGCTGCCGCTACTTCGCTATCGGCGCCACTGCTGGATACGACAATCGCGGCGCTGCGCGATGAGCTCCGGGCGGAACTCGGGCTGAGCGGGCCGATCGTCGCGGCTGGGCATCAGGCCGAGTTTTCGCACGCGGGCGTGTTTGCCAAGCGCATCGCATGTGACGCGATTGCGGCGGGCCTCGGCACGCGCGGCGTCTACGTGATGGTCGACAGCGACACGCCGAAGTCGGATCGCGTCGCGCTGCCACCGCGCGACGGTGAAACGCAGCGACGATTTATAGAGATTCCGGGACTGGACGCGCGGTTCGCGATGTCGTCGCAAGCGGCGATCTCTGCTGATGCGTTTCGCGCACTATTTGACTCGCTCGCCGATGGCGCAGCGCCGGACGCGATCCTGCCGGTTTACCGCGACGCGTGGCTGGCGCTCGGCGATTCCATTCAGCCATGTGACGGTTTTGAAGCGGCAGACGCGGCGGTGGAGGCGGGTCTCGGCATGCGTCCGCTGCGCGTTTTTCGCGTATCCTCGCTCGCCGAAACGCGGGCTTTTCGCGCCTTCGCTTCGCACTGGTTATTGAACGCGGAGCGCCTTGCGCAGATATACAACAACGCGCAGGCCGCGTACCGACGGCGTCACAAGGTGCGAACGCCGCAGCGCCCGGTTCCGCCGCTCGCACGATTTGGCTATCGCATCGAAACGCCGTTCTGGATCAAACGGCGCGGGTCAGCGCGTCAGCGGCTGTTTGCATTGAAGTACGGCAATCGACTGACACTCTTCGCCGACGAGGCGCCGATTGGTGAATTGGCCGTCGATGCCGCGAGTCGAGCGGCGACGCACGACGCGGCCTGGTCGATCGAACAGGCCGGTTGGCTGTTGCGGCCGCGAGCGCTGAGCCTGTCTGCGTTCATGCGACTGTTCCTGTCGGACCTGTTTATTCATGGAATCGGCGGCGCGAAGTACGACGAGGTGACAGAGGGCCTTGTCGCCGATGGGTTTGGGGTTGATCTGCCGCCATTGGCGTGCGTGACGGCCACGTTGCGCTTGCGCGAACCCTCCAAGCTTGAACCAAGCATCGCCGCCGCGCGTCACGCCGCACGTGACGCGCGCTATAACCCCCAGCGGCACTTGAACGGCGCAGGCGCGCCGCGCGAATTGCTGGCGGAACGCGACGCCGCGATCAACGTCCATCGAACACTTGTCGACACCAACGTCCGGGACCAAGCTCAACGCCGGGCGGCGTTTGATCGCATTCACGCGGCGAACGCCGCCGTCCTCGCGGCTAATCCGATGATACTGACTCGCGTTACGAGCCGGCTCGATGAACTCGAGCGCCGGCGGGATGAGACCGCGGTTGCCGCCGATCGCGAGTATTTCTACGGGCTTCATGCGCGGTCGACGTTGGAATCGCTCGCGCGCCGCCTGCGTAACGACTGCGGGCAGTCCTTGACGACGTCGCCAGGCTGACAGCGGAATACCGTCTCTACTTGCCGGGGCTCCATTCGTAAGCCCGCAGGCGGCGTTTTGAAATCGCGCCGGAGCCGGGTGATTCGTGGAGCAGGCTCAGCCGCCCGCCGGCGAAGGTCCACTCGCCCGGGCCCGCCTGTGCCGACTCACTCGCGGGCGCCGCCGGCTTGGCTTCTAACTGCTCGAAGAATGCGGGATTGCGGTCTGTTCGGCTGATTTCATCGACATCCAGCAAAACGACACATGGTTGGTTGACTTCGCCGAGGCTGCGGGCGAGGTGGCGCGGCTGCCATTGCCACCAGTCCCACTCACGGAAGTCGCGTTCGGCATATACCGCGACACGACGCAACCGCGATGTCGCAACGATCGGCGCGTCCGCCGGCGTGTGCTCGGCCAACCAGCGGCCCATCGCCGGAATGTGATCGTCGCCCGCCTCTACCGGCCGCAACAGCCATGGTCCCATTCCAATCAGGAACGCGATGATCGAGCCGATCACGACGCCGCTTGACCAGCAGGCGCCCCACCGGCGCGCGGCGCGTTCGCCAAGCGCTTGCAATGTGGCTGCCGCCATCGGCAGACACAACACAGCCAGCAGGAGCGCATGCCGGCGATCGACGTAGCCGTGCCGTAGATCCAAGAGGTTGAGCAGCGCCATGTGCGCGCCGAAGGCGGATAGCACAACCCAACGACCGGGCGCGCGCGGCGGCCACAATCGAAACGCGGCGATCGCGAGCAGCGGAATCACTACGCGACCCGCTCGGAACCACTGCCGCAACACCTCAACCGGCGCAACCATGTCCGCCGCAAACGCGATTCCGCGGGATTGGCTCGGCATGAGCCCCAGCGCGAGGCGCAGCATCTCGAACAGGTCCTTCTTGGCGACGAGCTTGCCGGTCAGCGCCTGGTATGGACCGGCGATCAGGATGAACCCCGCGATGACGCATAGTGCGGCCACGAATCGCCGCGACATCCGCCCCCTGCCGATGACAAGCAGCAAGGCAATCCCGATCACGGCGACAGTCGCGCCCTCGGGGCGCGTCAAAAAGGCAAGACCTGAAAGCCCGCCCGCGATGAGCGCGAACGTTGCTGACACGCCGCGTTCGATCGCGACGATCAACGCGACCAGCGCAAGCAGATAGAGTGACAGGTGCGTCATATCCGACAGCACATTTGCGCAGAGCTGGGCAGCGTCGGGCAGAATCGCCATCAGAAACGCGGCGATCACCGCGACGCGTCCGTTGAACAGTCGGCGCGACAGCAGGAACACGCCGACAATCGCGAGCAGGCCGAAAGCCGTGGCGACGGCACGACCCGCGAGAATCCATGCGTCGGCGCCACTCGCGACCCATTGCGCCGGGGTGACCGCCGCAGCTACCAACACGGCGTATAACGGCGCCTGTCGATGAGAGTAATCGCGCAACGCCGCGATCGGTTCCGCGCGCAGGTCGCGGGCGTAGTGAATGAACAACCCGCCATCCGGCGCGATCGCGATGGCCGTATAGCACAAGTACAAACGCAACAGCAGCGCCACGCCGAGCGCCGCAACCAGGCCGGTCATTGACGCGCAGCGGCAATGCGGCTCAAGCGTGGCATCGGTCGTTTGCGGGGGTTCGCTCAAGCCCGGTCCTGTCAGGAAGCCGCGATCATTTGATACGCCGCCAGCGTGGCGCCGGCGGCCGCGGCCCAGTTGTACTCCCGCGCGACACGCTGGGCGAGCGCCGGCGGCGCGGGCTGCGCCAGCGCCGCTTCGATCGCGGCCCGAATCGTCTCAGGCTTGTCGGGCTCGGAATAGTGGGCGTCGTTTTGAAAGTACTCGCGCGTTGAGCCGCCCGGGGTCACCACAATCGCGCAGCCGCACAGCGCCGCTTCCAGGCTGGCGAGCCCCGGCGTTTCGTACCAACTCACACAGGCGTGCGCCTTCGCAGCGCGGTACAGCGGCGGGAGCGCAGCCGGTTCGACCTGCTCGATCCAGCGCGTGTTCGGCCCCGCCAGTCGGCGGCACTCGGCGGCATAATCGCGGCTGAAGCGCCCGGATGCGCCAACGAACGTCAGCGGCGTCGAAGAATCCCGCATGGCGCGAATCAACGCCAACTGGTTCTTTCGGGGCTCGATTCGCCCAACGCACAGCACGCCTTCGCGCCCGTCGCGTGAGGGCGCGCCGCCGAAAATCGCCGGATCGACCGCGTTTGGCACAACCTGGCACGGTGTCTGCACGCCGAATTCGCGCCAAACGCAATCGCGCTCGACTGCGCTATTCGGCAGGATCACGGAGGCGCGGCGCAGCAGCGCGCGAACGCCGGCGCGAAAGCGCGTTATCCCGGCGATTGCCGAGCGCAGGTTGCGCGTTTCGATCGCCGCCAGAATGCCTCGTTGCGCCTGGCGCAGCGACTGGTAGCCGTTAGTGCCGAGGATGCGTGACAGACGACCTTGGACGCCCGTACGGGCGAGGCGATCAAACTCGTCGCTTGGCCAGTAAATCGTGCTCAAGGCGATCGGCTTGCCGCGATTGGCCGCAACGCGCGACGCGGGGATATTCTCCCATAACCGATCGAGGTGAAACAGGTGCGCGACGTCATAGTCGTTTGCGCGGGCGAATGCCGAAAGTTCGGAGGTCAACGTGACCTGAACGCCAATCGCGCGGAGGCCGGCGGCCGTCTTCAGGATCTGGGTGGTGTCGCCGCCGGGGTGGCGCGTGAGATTGGAACGGACCAGCCAAAGTGCGCGCATCGCGTTAAGACGCCCTATTCCACTGGCTCGAAGGGCGGCGTTCGCATTTCGCGGTCGACGATCCCCTCGACGATGCGCTGTGCCGCAAGGCCGTCACCGAAAATGTCGCGCGGGCGCGCCATTTCCGCGCGGGCTGCGTCATTCGAGAGCAACTTGCCGGCAGTTTCGAAAATCATGTCGCGATTCGTTCCTACGAGCAGCGCCGCGCCGGCGCTAACGACCTCCGGGCGCTCGGTCTTGTCGCGCAGAATCAGCAGCGGCGCCCCGAGTGACGGCGCCTCTTCCTGCACGCCGCCGGAGTCGCTGAGCACGAGCGTCGCGCGCGACAGCAGGCGAACCATATCCGCGTAATCGAGCGGCGCAGTGAGGCGAATCCGCTCCTGATTACCGAGAATCTCGTGCGCCGGCTCGCGGACATTCGGATTCAAGTGCACGGGGTAGATCACTTCGATGTCGGGGAAGTCGCGAACGAGATCACGAATCGCCATGCAGATGTTCCGCAATGGTTCGCCGAAGCTCTCACGCCGATGGGCGGTAACGAGCACCAGACGACACGGAGTCACATCGAGTTCCGGCGGCAGCGCCGTATCGCAAAGGCGGCGTTGTGCGAGTTTCAGCGCGTCGACGACGGTATTGCCGGTAACAAAAATGCGGTCGGGAGCCACGCCTTCGCGAACGAGATTGCCGCGCGCGACGGCTGTCGGCGCAAAGTGCAAGTCCGCGACAACGCCGGTGACTCGGCGGTTCACTTCCTCGGGAAACGGTGCACGGCGATCATTTGTGCGCAATCCCGCCTCGACGTGCGCAACTTCCACGTCGCCATAAAACGCCGCCAACGCCGCGCCCATTACCGTAGTCGTATCGCCCTGCACCACGAGCGTGTCCGGGCGATGTTCGCGCAGCAGGGCGCCAAACCGCGACACGACGCGACCCAGCACATCGGTCGGCGTCTGACCAGGAGTCATCAGGTCGAGATCAATATCCGGTTGAATGTCGAAGACCGCGAGCGCTCCGGCGAGCAGTTCGCGATGCTGACCGGTGGAGCAGACGAGCGTCCGACAATCCGACCGTCCGCGCAAGGCGTGAATGATCGGCGCGAGCTTGATGGCCTCGGGGCGCGTCCCGAACACCACCATGACATTGCGCATCAGGCCGACCCTGCCGCGTGAACGGCGCTGACACTTCCGCAATCGCCGGCACAAACGCTCCGCGCGAACGCGACGTATTCGCGCGCTCGATGCGCCCACGAATTCGCATCAGAAAACGCGATGCGCGCCGGGGCGGTCGAGTGCTGATTCAACGCCTCACGAATCGCGCCGATCATCGCGTCGGAATCGGACGCGACCGTGACGTGCGAATCGAACGAGTGCGTATCCGCGACCGGCGTCGACACGACCGGCTTGCCCAGCGCGAGATACTCGTAGATCTTGACCGGATTGGCGGCCTTTGAAATGCGGTCCTGCGTGAACGGCGCCCAGCACACGTCAAAGGTCGCCATGTACGCCGGGACAACACCATACGGGCGCGGGCCGAGCAGTTTCACATTCGGCAGCGCAGCGGCGGCGGCCGGATCGCTGCGACCATCGACAGGGCCGACGAAGACGAAATCCATGTCCGGCAACTGTCGCGCCACCCGCGTGATCAGCGGCCAATCGATCCACTCGTACAACGCGCCGACAAAGCCGATGATCGGTCGGCCGGATTGAGGCACGTCCGCCGGTCGCGGCGCGGAAGCCGCGATCTCGCGAAATCGTTCGGCGTCGACGCCGTTGCGAATCGTCGCGATATCGAGTTCCGGACGACGAGTTCTGATGTCATGGCCCAAGGTCTCGGCGGTGACCACCGCGCCGGAGGCGTAGTCGAGCAGTTCATCTTCCCAGTCGCGGAATAGGCGGCCGAGTTCCGGCCGCGGCGTTTGCACCGCCAAGTCGTCGATGCAGTCGTATATCACGGCGCGAAACGGCAGGGCCTGCAGCCACGGCGTCCATACAGGCGATATGACAACCGCGATGGCGTTGTCGAAGTCAATGACGCGGTCCAGTTGTTTCCGCAATCCGGCCGCGCGCCGCGCGATGCCGCGGCGCAGCGTTGCCTCGCTCATGCGGCTCCAGAATCGCGCCGGGGCGGTCGGCCACGGGCGCACGACCCAGCTTTCGTTGGTCCTGCGCGGGATCAGTTTCTGGGCGGCGGAGCGCCACGACGGGGCCTGCACAAACGCGGTGGGCTGGCCGTCGCGCCTCCATGCCTCGGTGAGCATACGTGTGCGTCCGACGAGGGCGAAATCCCACGTCACGGCGCTCATTGAGACCAGGCAAAGGTCGTTTTCGGCCATTGGTCTTGCCGCGAACTAGACGGTTACGTGCGAGTCATACTTGTCGACGAACGCGACCACCTTCGACTTGCCCAAGAACTCGCGATCTGAAATCTGCCACGTATGGGCGTCCGCGGCCGGGCTGCGAATCGCCGTAAAGTTGAAGCGATCGCCGGAGTAGATCTTTACACCGTCGGCTCGGGCGCGTTCCTGGAACGCCGTGTCCACGCCGCGCGGCTCGGGGCCGAAGCGGATGTCGCGGGCGACGTCCCGATCGAGCAACAGCGTCGCGCCGGCGACGAACTTGGTGTAGCCGTGCTCCTTGTTCGGGAATCGCAGGGTCAGGCAGTTCTGCCCGGCGAGGTACGCGTAATAGCAGCGCTTGCCGACAATCCGAGCGTCGCTGTACACGAACGCGGGCATCAGGTCGGTGAGGTAATGCGGCGCGTAGAAGTCGTCATCATCGAACTTCGCGACGGTGTCCGCTTCGGTTTCATCAATGGCACGATTCAGGCACGGGCCGAGCGTTTCCGCCTCGGGAACCCGTAACACGCGAGTGTGCGGCACCTCGGCGAGCTTCGCGCGAACTTCGTCGATGTTGAAGGAATCGTTGTTCAGGACGACCAGCAACTCGCGATCCGAGTATAGCTGGCGCTGGTAGTTCTCAACGAGGTTATCGAGATGCTGCGGGCGGTTTGTGCATGAAACCACGCAGACACGCCGCGAAGTAACATTGATGTCAAACCCCAGCGTGCGCGCGATCTGCACGAAGCGATGCTCGTACGTGTGTTCGGCAAAAATCCGGCGCTGCCCGCGCAGGACCATGCGCTCGCGAAACTCGGGGCTGCGCATCAGCATTTCGAGCGTTTCGCGCGATTCCGGCTCGCTGCGGACAAGCGCGACGGCGTCTTCGCCGAGCATTTCGCGAATGCCGAGCGATTCAGTGCTGATGACCGCCGTGCCGCAAGCCAACAACTCCAGCACACGCCGCGAGAACATTGTCGGCGAGTCCTTCACCGAGTTGACGTTCAGAAACACCTTGTACTTTTTGTACGCGTCGACCATCTCAAGGTAGTCAAGGCTGCCCTTCACGCTGGGCTGGAACAGATCCGGGAACCGATAGGCGTCGTTCGCGCTGAAGTCCGCCTGTCGATCGTAGATATGCAACCCCCACGCCAGCGCCGGCGTCAGGAGGATCTCCATGTCGCGGGCGCGGTCCGGATACTTGTTGCGGTAATACGTGCCGGCGAAGCAGACATCGCCGGGACGCTCGCGCTTCGAGTCGATCGGGTGGTGAATGTCGGGGCTGGCCGCAAACGCCAACGGATAGATCCGATCATGCCCCAGTCGCTCACGATAATGCGGCACGCAGTTCGCATCCGACGTAAACACATGGTCAAACATCCGCGCGGCGGGCAGGAATCGCTCGAAGTGCGGCGGATCCTCCTTGCACCAGAACGCCGAGGGGATGCCACGCTCGCGGCACCACGCCGCCACCTTCGGCAGCGGATTGTCCGGCACGTTGTCGGCCTTGGAGACCTGGAACTTCCACTTGCCGCCGTTGCCGGCCCAGACGGACTCGACAAACAGGAAATCGGGTTTGGCGGCTTCGAGTTCCTCGCGCCAGTGCTGCGGCGAGATCCGCACCATTTCACACTGATCGGAGAAACACTCGTACGTGAATTCGTCCATGATGACCGCGGCGCGCAGTTTGAACCGCGGCGCGCGTATGGGGCGCTCCACAGCCTTAAAGACAAGTGGCGGCTTGTCCGAGTCCTTGTCCTTGACGACAACCGGGCCCGGCTTGCCCGCAGACTTCTCGGAGCCATTCTGTCTAGGACTCGCCAACTGAGCCGGCGTCGGCATCGCGGGAACACTCGCTTTGCCTGGCAGGGGCGTCGGGACGAAGTCGTCTGTCACAAGCGAGCGTGAGCGGCGGCGGCGCAGGCCCTCGGTCAGTAGTCCCATGACGCGACCCGGCAGGCGGGCGAACTCGCCGGGACTGCCATAGGCCCGGACCAGCGCGTCGCCCAGTTTGTAGCGAACTTCCTCGCCCTTGAGGCGCAGGCACTCGTTCGCGTATTCGAGTTGCTGCTCACGTCGCGCGACACGGCCGCGCAGCCGGCGCAGTTCCGCTTTTTCCTTTTTCAACTCCGCGCGGGTTGCTTCGCTTTCCTTGCGCAGACGACTGACCTCAGCGTCAAGCCGTGACTTGTCGGCAGTCGCGGTCTGCGTCATAGCTGCCAACCGCTTCTCGAGTTGAGCGCGCTCCGCCGTGGGCCCCTTCAGGGCCGCCGCAACGGCGCGGGCTTCGCGTTCGCGCGTCTCGGCCGCTTCCTGCTCAGACAGCAGGTCAATCCACTGCGAAACGACTTTGGGCGCCGAATTGGGCAGATCAGTCAACCGCGCAAGCAGCCACTCTCGCTGCGGGCCGCTCGGCAAGTGAGCCACGCGCCGTCCCAGCGCTTTGAAAACAAGCTGCTGCTTCTCGGTCAGGTCCTTGCAGCCGGCGGCCAGTTTCTGCGCTTCTTTCAAGCGGGCCGCGAGTTCTTCGTTTTTCTTTGAGTCCTTGGTGGCGCGCTCCAGCGCACGCTTGCGCTTGGCGCCGAGATCGATATACGCCCATTCGGCCCGCTCAAACGCCGCCTCACTCATTTCCAGGAGCCGCTGTGGGCAAAGCAGTGATTCATCCTGTTGCATGCCCGGGCTTCCGGCGCAGCACAGGTACTTGTGGCGTATCTCCAGCGCCGTCACCGCCATGCGCGGGCGCACGATGTTCACGAAGTTCGTCAGAAAATATGTCATGACGTGTTCGGGATGCGGCAGCACGCCGAACGGCGTCGTAATGACGATGCGACCGCCGGGCTTGAGCAGTCGAGCGGCTTCGTCGATCAACTCTTCGGGGCGCGTCGTATGCTCGATGATCTCGCCGAGCAGCACCGAATCAAAAGCGTGATCTTCGAATGGGAAACGGCCCGGCGTAACCACTTGAAAGCTGATGTTGGCTTGGGCGGCTGTGGGCAGTGAGCCGACTTCGGCGTTGGCGTGGTCGATCGCATCCTGGCGGATGTCGATACCGACGACTTTGCGGCCTTCTCGCGCCAGAATCAGTGAGGCGATGCCCTGTGAGCACCCGACGTCAAGCACGCGCTCGCCGGTGACTTGCCCGCACATCCAGTGGATGCGGTCGCGGCAGGCGTCCTGCGATTCACGGGTAAGAATCTGTCCGTAGTAAAGTTCGTTAACGCGATCGGCGCTCATGCGGCTGACCCTCCGTGTCTACTCCTCGGCGCCATCGCCGCGCGCATACTCCGCGTAGGCCTCGGTGACCTCGCGCGGATCTCCTTCCATGCGCACGGTTCCTCGCTCAAGCCAGACGCAGCGTGTGCAGCGCTGTCGCAACATCGGCATATTGTGGCTGGCAATAATGACGGTCTTATCCTCAGTGCGGAATCGCTCAACAATCGTACCCGCTTTTGCCCGAAAAGAGGCGTCACCGACCGTCAGGACCTCGTCCAGCAGCAACACGTCCGGCTGGATGTGAATGGCGATAGAGAACCCCAAACGGCCCTTCATACCGGCGGAATACGTGCGCACCTGGGCCTCGAAGAAGTCGCCGAGTTCACTGAACGCGCCGATTTCCTCGATCCGCTGATCAATCTCGCGCTTGGTGAGGCCGAGTAGCGTTCCGTTCAGATACACATTTTCGCGTCCGCTGAGGTTCGGGCGGAATCCGACGCCGAAACTCATCAGGCACCCTACCCGGCCGCGCACCACGACCCGGCCGGTGTCCGCGCCGCAGATTCCGGCGAGGGCCTTGAGCAGCGTGGTCTTGCCGGCGCCGTTCTCGCCGACGATGCCGACGATCTCGCCCGGGTATGCGACCAGGTTGACGCCTGTCAGCGACCAGAACTCGCCGCGCCATTTGGCGGGAGTCCGGCGCCCCGGGAGCATGCGGACGAATGTCTCGCGCAACGTCACTTCGTTGCGGTGATATCGCACGAGGTAGCGGACGCCGAGGTTTTCGGCGAGCACGGACGGCTCTCCGTGCGGCGCCGCATCGGACAACGCGGGCGCTGGGGCGGCGCGCGGCGCCACTTCGACTTGCGGTCGAGTTTGGCTGACGAGTTCAGACATACTTGGCAAACTTACCTTCACCACGCGTGAAAACGCAGAAGCCCACAATCAGCGTGGCCAACGCGACACTGGCCGCGTACACCGTGTACTCCAGATCCGGCGGGCGCGAATTCAGCGTCACATCACGCACGCCTTCCATGATGCAGGCCATCGGGTTCGACATGTAAATGGCCTTGATATTCGGGTGTTTCGTCAGTGGCTCAAGGGCATTCGGCCCCGAGACGTGATAGAAAATCGGAGATGTGTAAAACCACAGCCGCAGCGCCACGGTCATCACATTCTGCGTGTCGGCAAAGAACGCGCCGACATAGGCGGCCAGGAAGCCCAGGCCCATCGCGAAAGCGACCAGAATAGCCACGAGAAACGGGAGCCAAAGCACGTTGATGCCCGGGAAGTGGCCCGTGACCAGCAACACCAGCAGCAACACCACGAGCCCCCAGCAAAAGTCGTAGAGGCGGGCCAGGCAAACAGCGACCGGGAACACGGATTTCGGAAAGTTGATTTCCTGAATCAGTCCGCGATTACTGCGGACGCACATCACGCACTGGTTGATCGAGGCGTCAAAGAACCGCCAGGTCAACACGCCGCTGATGATGTACAGCATGAAATCGACACTGCGGCCGCGCCCCTGCCCGAACAACACGCCAAACACAAAGAAGTACACCAGCATGTACAGCAGCGGGTCGAGGAGATTCCAGAGGTGGCCCAGCACCTTGTCGCGCTGGCCGGCCTTGAGCTGACTGGTGACGAGGTAGCGGACGGTATCCCGTCTGCCAAGCAATCGCTGCAGGTGAGCGAATGGGCTATCGCCCTCGATGATCCGTACCGATTGTGGAGCGACGCTCACGTAACCCTATCCTGGGGAATGCTTTACGGACCACGCGGCCCCTGAGTCTGCTTCCGGCGATTCAGAATCTGACCATCGGAATCGATCGGGCGGGCAATGTCAAGCTGGAGGCGGGTCCCGCGATTGCCTCTCCCGCCCGTTAACGGTAACAATCTCCGCGTGTCCAGAGGAGTCATCCCGCAAGTGACGACCGAAACCGCCACCCCA
>JAGQOO010000065.1 GCA_020427345.1 Phycisphaerales bacterium
GAAGCCCGAGCGCAATGGCCAGCAGGCCGACGGCGGCGACCCACGGCGTCCGCGCGCCGGACATCATCGCCCAGAATCCCGCCAACGCCGCCACAAAGTAGATCATCCAGCCCCACGTGAACTTGCCCATCGCGTAGTAGCGCATCTCGGCGTTGCGCTGCGACTCGCTCGGATACACACCCTCGCCCGCGACCGTCGGCAAGGTTGCAGCGAGTTGATCAAGGCTCTGCTGGACCCCGCTCGCGTCGCCCTCCTGCCACGACGCCCGCAGCCGCGACCACGCCGCGAGAATGCGCAGCGCGGTAGGGCTATCCAGGCCGACGACAGGCGCCTTGTGCTCCTTTAGCTCAAGCCCCAACGCCGCCAGCGATTGATCGTCGAGATTGTCAATCAACTGCTCGGGTCGGGCCCAGGCCGCGTCCGCGTCGTTTACGGTCGCCGGGACGATCCGCAGCATGTCCGACAGGTTGAAGGCGACAAATCGCGCCTCGCCGACGCGGCGCATCGCGGTTCCCATTTCGAAGCGCGGCGCGAGTTCTTCGATGCGATCGACGATCGGATGCTGCGCCATCTGGCGCGGCGTGAACTTGCCGGTCTTGTAGGCGTCTTCGCGGAGGTCCGCGGGTAGCGTGAGCCCGAACTCGATCCGCAGGCCCTTGTCCTTGATGTGCACGACCGGCTCGTCAACGTACGCGCGCCAGTTGAACAGCCACTCCATCAGCGACGCCATCGGGCTGAGCCCAGGCAGGTGATCGCGGTTCGTCATCGCGAGCATCTTCTCTCGCGCGAACGAATCGAGCGTCTTGTTGCGCTGATCGTCCTGCACAGCCAGTTGCCGCGCGCTGTCCCAGTTGATTTGCCGATCCAGCCCGACCGCGACGGTGGACGCCGGCAGGGGTATCTCCTCCGCGAGCGCGCCGCACACGCCCAGCGCGCCCATCAGAGCGAATGCCAAGTGAACAGGCACAACCCGCGTCATGATTCATCTCCAACAGGTACCGCGGCCATCTCTTGCGCGCTTCCTGCCCGCGCGCCGGACCCGGCAGTGACTTTTTCTCGCATCGCCTCCGCCGCGCGCTTTCTCAGCACCGGCTTGACGTAAAACGCGAACAAGCAACCCAGCGTGATCATCACGCAACCGAACGTCATCGGCCAGACGCCGAGCCGGCTGCCGACGCCAAGCACCGTAAAACTCCAATGGTCATTCGCGGCGCTGCTCTGAAACAGCGTCCACGGCCCGACCGTAAACGTGCGATTCGTTTCGACATTGCCGGGATACGCGGGAGCCCCGGATCGCGGCACGACGGTAAAGTCGCTCCGCCACGATTCGGCGACGCGGCGCCCCGGAAAGAAGTTCACGATCAGCGCGCCCGGCAGCAGATCGACTTTCAGGTCGTGCGCGACCCGCGAATAGACAATCTCCCACGGCTGGTCGACGCCCGGCGGCTGCACGGTTATGCCATCCGAATCAAGATCGGGATAGGAACTGAAATTCGCCCAGCGCTCTTCGCTCCAGCCGCTCGTGTCGCCCGGCTTTGTGAATCGCAGTCGTACGGCGGACATCGAGCGAACGCCGACATTCGGCCGGCGCGTCGCGGTAGGCTCGACCACCGGGACTTCGACTTCCCGCGCGCTGCGCATCACGCCGCCAACCGTGACGCCGATCGGCGCCCGCGCGATGCGGGTGGAGGACATCTCGCCCGACTTGAGCACGCGGGCGTCAACGCTGCCATCTGGCTGAAAAGCCGCAAGCGTGACTTCGCCGCGGTCCGCCATCTCAGGCGTGCAGCACAGCATGAGCCAGCCCATGCCGCTCGTGCGATAGCGCAGCTGGATCTTCGGATCGAGCAGGCCGTCGCGCTTCCGCATGCCGCTGGCGTCAATATCCTGCGACAGGTCCGGGAAGCGCTGAATCACCGTGCGGGTGAAGTGGGTATCGCCGTTCGTCACCTCGACCAGCGCCGCCGGTGACACCGCCGACTCAAAACCCGGCGACATCAGCGGCCATTGTGGGAAGAACTGCTGCACGCGGACCGTGTAGGGCGTGCCCTCCACCGCGATCTCGGCCCCGACATCGACCGGAACGGTCATATCAACCGGCGGATCGTCAACGTGAATCGTCAGTTCGTGTGGGCCCGCCAATGGGCGCGTCACCGCCTGCAATGCGCCGTCGTCCTCGACCCAGCGAAATTCCAGCGGCGGCGTCATCGCGACAAACGACTGCGTCGGGCTGGCGGCGAACAGCGTATGCTCGATCGCCTGTCCGCTCATCATGTCGGTGAGTTGCACGCGCAACGCGGGGTTGACCGCGCCTTGCGGATCGGCCACGGCAGTCTTTCGCATTCCCGCGATGTAGGGCAGAAAGCCGGTGATCTCCACGGCGAACGGGGCGGTGGGGGGCGTGACCTGAATGGGCATGCGCCATTGCTCAAACCAGCCGGTCGGAACGCTCATTCCCCACAGATCAAAGTGCGGCGACGTGCGCTGCGAATGAACAACCGTGCCGGTCGTGTCGGTAATGGCATAGTCGCTTTCGAGAAAGCGCTCGCGAAAGATCGGCAGGCCGGGCAGCGGGACCATCACCCACTGCGGGCCGTTCGCCGGCCGGAAGAACATTGCGGCATGTTCGCGATCAAAGAAGCGCGACTCAGCGGGGAACTCGCGCATGCGGACGCGCAGCGATGCGCCCAGCGCGGCCGCCGGTTGATTGGGAGTAAGCGTGATCGACTGCGCCTCGGCGCCTTGTGTGGCGCCGAGCTCGACACTTTGGAACTCGCCGTTCGCGCCACGTTGCACGTCGGTTACTTCAACCGATACCTGGCCGCCGAACGCCGGCATGAAGTTGGACCAACTCTCGCCGGTCTTGATCGGAACCTGCCCGATGATGCGCTGACTTCCGATCGTGCTGATTAACTCGATGCGCGGTGTGCGCAGCGGCACGTCGCCTTCGATCTTCGTCCCGAAGTACAGCATCGCGCCGATCGCCAGCACGAGCAGGCCGGAATGAACCGTCAGAACACCGAGATTGATGAGCCGCCAGCGAATGCGCGCAACACTCACAACGGTGACAGATGTGCAGGTGAGCACGATCAACGCCGTGAACAACCAGTGCGAAAACGCCTGCATCTCTGTCATTTCCAATGCGCCGCGAACTTGCGGCAGCGCGGAAAAGACGCATGCATACACCAGCACAAGAAACAGAAACACGACGCCGACGCGCACGCTGGAGAAGAACCGCACGAATGGATTCTGGCGCCAGTTTGTGGGTCGGGTCATGGTGTCGCCATCAACAAAACTCGTCTTCACCAACAGTCCTTTCGCGCTGCCGCCCGCGCGCCGAATCAGTCATCCGGGAAATCATGCACAAACGGTGCGATCTCCGCCGCGCGTGCGGTCGTCAGCGTAAACAACTCGCCGCCGTTGTGGCAGCGGAGGCAAACAAAATCAACTGAAATCGCGGCCCGCCCCTGTGCGTCGAGTCGCAGTCTGGTTCCCGCATCCTTGAACTGCCCATCAGCCGTTGTGGGATCGGTGTCGATCCGAAACACATGCGCGCGGGTATCGCCTATGCGACCGATTGGCCCAGCGACGCTTTCAGAAGCCTCCGAAAAAGCCCGCGTCGCGTACGGCATGTGGCAGCTCTCGCAACTCAATACCTCAGTATAGCCGTCTGCGCGTCGGAAGACCTTCCCGACGTGTCCCGCCTTGGTCACGCTTACATGGCAAGCGGTGCAGTCGTTGCGGATCGCGGCGTCGCGGTTTGCGGACAACGACAGGTGCGGATCGTGGCAGGTCGTGCACGAAAAATCGCGATGTCCGCCGCTGGCGCGCAGCTCCGCGTACTGCTGGCGCGGCAGAATGAAGCCGTCAGCGGCCAGTATCTCATCGCCATCCCCCCCAAACGGCTCGGAATGGCAGGCTTTGCATGTAGAGACCCCCGTCAGGTCGACGAAAATACGCGAACGATCGATCTGCGGCGTGCCGTCAACCGTGAAGAAGTGGGCGCTGCCGGGGCCGTGGCAGGCTTCGCACTGCACACCCGGCTCCGCCCATGTCCCCTCGATACCCGGGCGATTCTCTTGTGTCAGCGGATGAGCGGCGGAAAACGCGATTGCGCCGGTGGTCTCATGTGAGAAGCGGGCGAACGCATATGGGACCGGCGTAGTGGCGTCGGAATCGAAATCAACGAACTCGCCGGTCGTTCCGTTTACTGGCAGCGCCGCGTTCCACTGAGTCGCGATGCCGTCCACGCCTGTCGAGAAAATATGCCCGTCCGCGTCCAGGAACAACGCGCCTTGTTTGAAGCCGCCGATCAGGTAGCTCACGTGCGCCCAGTCGATGCCGGCCGGGGGTTCGGGCACTCCTGCCGACGGAGCCGGGAAGACCGGCGCGCCGTCGAGCACGGGCGTCAGCGCGTTTGCGTGCGCGGTCAATGTCTGCGTCGCCGCGATATCGCTGTGACACGCGGCGCAGGTTTTTGAGCCGATGTAGCTCGCGCCGCCGTTCGTTGGATCGGTCGTGTTGTTTGCAGGGATTGGGTCGGTCGGCTGCGGGCAACCACCAAAGGCGGTTAGCAGCGCCACGACGATCAGGCCGCTTGTCGGCGCCGCGAGGGCGCCAACGGTCGTGCGAATCGATTTCACGTTATTTCCCGTGACACGCAATACACAGCGCCGCCTCCGGAAGGCGCAAGTCGTAAGGGTCGTCTCCACCCGCCCGCCGTCCGACATCGCTCCCAGCCAGGAACAACCCCGGCGCGTGCGGATTATGACATGTGTAACACGCGACGCTCCCATCCGCGAGCGGCAACAGCGAGCCGGCGTGAAGCGTGTCAGCCGCCCGCTTCAAGTTCACTTCGTACGGATCGCGCATTGCCGCCCCAAGATGACCGCGCGGAGCGGGATCAGCGTGCGGCGAGTGGCAACCAAGGCAGACCCGCGAGTCGTTGACGTGCAGCGCCGCTTCGCCACTTCGAACCCCTGCGTCGATCGCTGGGGCTTTCGAGTGACAGAATGCGCACGAAGCCGCATCGGACGCGCGATGCGGATTGACGCGCCATTGCTCGGCCACGTGGCATTGCCGGCACGACGCGAGCGGGGCCCCGGCTTCATAGCCGCGCACCAGCGCCGCGTTCCCCACCAGACGTCGCGCGGTGGCGTCGCAATGGGCTTGAATGTCGTGGCAGGTCAGGCAGCCAAGCTTGCCATCGACGAGCGGCCAATCCGCCGGGGCGCGCGTTTGTGCCGAATCGGCCGGGCGACCGATCGGGTGTGCCTCTTCCGGCGCCTTCCTTCCATCGTGGCAGTTCAGGCACAGGCGATCGACTTGATCCGCCGGTATTGGGGCGATTGCGCCGCCGGCGTTCTTGCCATGACAAGCGTCACAACGGTCTGGGACCCAATGCGGATTGGCTACGCTGCTGACAAACAGCGCTCGATGTTCGCGCGGTTCAGTAGTTTTCGAAATCATCGGCCCACGCCATGCGTAAACGCGTATGCCCGGCCGCAGCAGTTGTTCCGCGACCAGCACATAGTACTTCGCGCCGAATGACGCGCTCGCGACGCGCTCAGCCGTTGGCGCATCCGAAATCACCGCTATGCCCGCCGGCAGCACCAGCGGCGCAGCGCCGCCTTCCGAGCCGCCGAACGCGCCGAGCGACTGGCCTTCCGGCGAAAACGCGTGAACGCGCTGGGTGGCGGCGTCTGAAATAAAGATGACGCCGTCCGGCCCGACAGCGATCGTACGCGGGCGACCGAAGCGGCCGCCCGCGTCGCCGGGTCCACCAATATCGCGCAGCCAGTGCCCATCCGGCGCAAGCACCTGCACGCGGCAGTTCAGCATGTCAACGATCGCGACATTGCCGTCGGGCAGGGCGGCGATGCCGAGCGGGATGCCGAATTCCGCATTTCCGCGCCCGCGGTTGCCGATGGACCGCGCCCACGCGCCGTTGTTTGCCTCAAAGACCTCAATTCGATGCCCGGCGGCGTTGCTCACCCAAAGTTCATCGCCGATGACCGTCAAGCCAGCGGGGCGAAAGGGCGCGCCGGGGGCGGGCTTGTAGTGTTGAACAATCTCGCCGGCGGCGTTCGCGCGCAAGACCTCACGCGCGCCCGCGTCCGCGATCAGCAAGTCTCCGTTCGGCGCGACCGCGATCGCCGAGATTGCGCGCGGAGCGGATTTCAGCGACGCGAACGCAAGATCAGCCCCCGCGGCCCGCCAGTAGAGAATTGCCGACATCGCGCCATCAGCTATGAGCAAGCCGCCTTTCGCCGCCCGCAGGTCGACCGGTTTGACGAAGTTGATCGGCTGCTCGGGGGTCGCGCCGAACAGGACTTCGCTGACGGCGACCTCGGTCGGCGTCGGCGCCCGGCCGACGCGCAAGTTGCCGAGCGATACGGCTACGGCTCCGTCTGATTCAGAAACGTTGCGCGCGGGTTCCGCGCCGCCCTGGTTGCGGCCGGCGCAGCTCAGCGACAAGCCGACGAGAAGCAGCGTGATGCCGGCTATGGCGCACAGCCTGAGGGGGCGCGCCGTCGCGCTCTTGTTCGGTTTCAGTTGTTTCATCACAATCGATGGCACGAAAGGCACAGGCGGCTGCGATCGTTGCTCATCCAGAGCATGCCCTTGTGCTGGTGGGCGTTGTGCGGGTCGTGGCAGGTCGTGCACTGCATCCGGCCTTCGACGAGCTTCAATCCGGCGGTCTGTTGCACGTACTCGGGCGATTCATAATTCCGCTGGCCGACCGGGTACTTCACGCCAACCGGATGCCCGGTGAGTCGGCGTTTCGCGGGGAATGGCGAACCGGCCTGATCGGCCCATGTCGTCGCGTGGGCGGCGGCAAAAACATCAGGCGCCGCGATACCGTCATGGCAACTGAGGCACAGCAAGGACGCCGCGTCCAGCACGATTCCGTCGGTTTGCCACGGTTTGAGCGGTTCCGTCGTGTTCGGGCGTTTGATGAGCAGGGGCGCCTGCGTCGCCGTCAGGTGCATTGTGTGGCACGCCGTGCATAGATCGCGCGGCACGCGACCCTCGTCGCTGAAATCGTGCTTGCTGCCGACGATGCCGATGCTCAAACGCGCGGCGATGTCGTCTTTTGGCGCCTTGTCCGGCTGAGCCGCGAGCGCGGCGATCGTCGTCAGCGCCAATGGCGCCAGCACGAGGACGCAAGTTCGAATCGCGGCGCGTCGGATCGCCGTCATCTGAAAAACTCCTGGTTCGCCGCGGGCCTCGGTCGTCTCGACAGGCTCCGAACACAAACATATAGTGCCCGCGTCCGATTTCCTCAAATGTCCGGCAGGTGATGTCCTCACAACGCCAAGCGCAAATCGTGATCACCTGCGCTCTGCTGAGCGCCTGCTGCGGCGGCGCCCGGGGCATGCAGGCGTCTGTCATCACAGGAATGACGCCTGTTGGCGCGGATGTTCAGACCCCGGAGCCGACGAACCCGACCAGCGAAGTCCCCCCGGCATCTGAACTCGCCACGACCAGTCCGATCGCCGCCGAACCCGAACTCGTCACGGCCAACAGCTACGCCGATTTTGTTCAAGTCGATGAGCTTTACCTGGAAGCCGGCTTCGAAGCGGACTATCGGCGGCGACGAACGACATCCCGGATCCGGCAGTCGTACTTCGGGCGGTACGAACTCGATGATCGCCTGACCCGCCTCGAAGAGACGCTCGGTCTCGACGGCTCCGGCAGTGTCGGCGGTCCGTCGAAGATGACGTTCGACTTCAACCTGCTCGGCGGCGTCAGCCAGGAGTCGTATCGCGAGCGGCGACCTGGGTGGGATTTGCGGCAGAGCCCTTCGGGGTCATTGTCACAGTATGACGCGCGCATCTCGCTGCTGCCGGCAGGGAAAGTCAGCGCGAACCTGTACGCTTCGCGCGAGGAAGGGCGAATTCCGCGATTGTTCCTGCCCAGCCTCGACCGGGATCGCGAACGCTACGCCGCGGAATTGTTGTTCAATGATGACGTCCTGCCGATGCGGCTCCTGGTTGAAGACGTTTATGAGCGCTTCGACGATCCGCGCCCGTTTTCGACGGACGATCAGGAATCGCAGGAACGCCAACTCCGCTATGAGGCGACCTGGCGCCAAAGCGACAATCACGAGTTGCGGGTCGACTACGAATACAGCGATCGCGGCGATCTATACGCCGGAACTGCGGGGTCGATCGATCGCACGCGACACTACATCACGCTGAACGATCTGATCCGTTTCGGCGAGGACGCGCGCAGCCGGTTGGATACGACGGTTCGTTTTCAAGATGAATCCGGCGATCTGGCGCGCGATCTGCTGGATATCCATCCCCGCCTGCGCCTTTGGCACAACGACGAGTTGCAGAGCGATTTCAGCGCGCAATACCTCAAGCAGCGGTTTGTCGATCGTGACTTGGAGATGTGGCGCGGCGACGCGGGACTGACCCACACGCCGAACGATGATCTGACGAATTCGATCAACGTGTACGGGCTGGTGCAGGGCGTCGAAGACGCGGACGATCTGAGCGAGTGGGGGGCGACCGCCACCTCACAATATGGCCGCGACAATGACTATGGCCGATTCACGGCGAGCGTGACGCTGAATCACGCCGATTCGCGATATGACGCGGAAAACACGCAGGGCTTCGTGCTGCGCGAGTCGCACCGTTTTAGAGACCCGCTGCCGATAACGCTGACGCGCGCGGACGTGCGGCGGTGGTCGCTGGTGGTCACGGACCTGTCTGGTACGCAGGTGTTTTTCGATGGGCGTGACTTCTCGGTAATACAGCGTGGCCGGTACACGTCGTTGTTCAGAGCGCGCGACGGTCGCATCCGTGATGGACAGTCGGTGTTCGTCAGTTACAGCTATCGAACGGACAAAACCGTAACGATCGAGCGCAACCGCGTTGACGCCCGCGTGCAGCAGGAATTCAAGAACGGCGTCAGCCCGTACTACGCCGGAACGTACCAGGGAGAAGATGTCGAAGGCAATCGCTACGCGAGCTTTCTGGCCCGGCGGATCAACCGGCATCGCGTCGGCGTGAACTATCGTCAAACAAAGTACTCCGCCGGCGCGGAGTACGAGTACAACGACGATTCCATCGATCCGTATCAGGCCGGACATCTCAACGGCGATGTGACGCTGTGGAGCGAGGCGCCCCACACGGTGACGGCTGGCGGTCGCGCGTCATATTTCCGCTACAGCGGCACGCGCTGGCTGCAATCGCATGATGTGTTTCTCGGTGATATCGGCCTGACGTGGCAGGCGGCGTTCTCGGCCGACTTCGACATGTCGGCATCGGCGTCGTATCGCTACGAAAACAGCAATCTGTACGGGCGAACCGAAGGCCTCGACCTGCGGGCGGCCGTAAACCGTCAAATCGGACAATTCACGCTCGCGCTCGAAGTCGAGTACGAGCAGTTGAGCATTCGGTCTTCGGAAGATCGCAACTTCGCCGTGTGGCTGCGGCTGCGGCGCGGCTTCCCGATCATCGGGCCGGCGCGATGAAAGTCGTTTCGAAGCCCGCAATGGGCGGACTCATTTTGTCGATGTTAGTCGCGCTCGCCGGTTGCCAAACGCCGGATCGAGCGATCTTCTCCGCCGGCGCCGCGGCGCGGGTGTGGCCAGCCGCGCCGGATGCGCCGCGCATCGCGTATGTCGGCGAGTTGACTGGCGAGGACAGCCTGCACGCGCGGCGCGACGGCTTTGAGGCGTTAGGGGAGATACTGACCGGCCCACGCCCCAAGGCGCGGTTTGTGACGCCGATGGCCGTCGCGGTCGCCGGCGAGCGCGTGTACGTCGCCGACCCGGCGGGCGACGCCTCGGTCGTGCATGTGCTGGATATGAAGCAGCGCACATACGCGGCGATTCGTGAGGTAACCGGCACGCCGTTGCAGTGGCCGGTTGATCTGGCGGTGTGCGATAACCGGCTGGCGATCGCCGACGCGGACCGTGCGACGGTGTTTCTCGTCGACTTGAACGGCGCCGGCGGGCGCGCGATCACCGGCAACGGCTTGACCCGGCCTGTGTCGCTGGCCTGGGATGCGCGAGCGAATCAGTTGTTTGTCGCTGACGCTGGCGCCGGCGCGGTGTTTGTGTTTGATGCGAACGGGCGTTTTGTTCGACGGTTTGGGACCGTTGGCGCGGGCGAAGGCGAGTTTCATGCGCCGGTTGGTATCGCGGTGGACGCGCGTGACGGCGCGGCGCGGGTCGTTGTGGCGGACTCGCTCAACTTCCGCGCTCAGTTGCTATCGGCGGACGGGGCGTCACTTCGTTGCATTGGAAGCAAAGGCGACGCCGCGGGGAGTTTCGCGCTACCGCGCGATGTTGCGGTTGATCGCGACGGCAATCTGTACGTGTTGGACAATCAACTCGAATGCGTGCAGGTTTTTGATCAGCAAGGACAATTGCTGATGGCGCTTGGGCAGGAAGGGCGCGCGGCCGGCGAGTTCTGGCTGCCGTCCGGCATTACGATTGATGATCAGGATCGAATCTGGATCGCGGATACGTATAATCGCCGCGTGCAGGTGTTTCGCTATCTGCCGCAGGAGGCGGCGCCATGAGATTCACACTTTCGCGATGGTGTTTGGCGGCATTTGCAGGCGCTATCGCCGCGCACGCGGATGATCGCATTCTCAATTCGAAGCACGATCTGTCGGTGACCGGGCCCGGGCCGGTGCGGGCGCGGGTCGAAACGGAAGTGTGCATTTTCTGCCACGCGCCACACAACACCAGCCCCGCCGCGCCGCTATGGAATCGCCATAACCCGCGCACGTACTACCGCATCTATTCCAGCAGCACGACCGACGCCCGCATTGACCAGCCGACCGGCGACAGCAAGCTGTGCCTGAGTTGCCACGATGGCACGATCGCGCCCGGGCTCGTGCTCAATCGCCCGCAGCCGATTCCGATGTCGCATCCGGTGTTGCCAACGGGGCGGTCTAACCTGACGACCGACTTGTCCGACGACCACCCGATTGGCCTGCGATATGACCGGCAACTGACCAATCGCGATCGCCAATTGCGCGAGCCCGCATCGGTCGATCGGCGGATTCATCTGGGCGGGCGCGGCGAGTTGGAATGCACGGCCTGCCACGATCCGCACAACAACGAGTTTGGCGACTTTCTGCGGATTCCGCTGCAGGACGGCGCGCTGTGCAACGCATGCCATCAGATGGCCGGCTGGCGCGAAGGGGCGCACGCCAACGCGTCGCAGGCGGTTCCTTTGAGCTTGCGGCCGGATGATCCGCTGCCGTTCACGTCAATGGCGGAAAACGGCTGCGCATCGTGTCATGCCACGCACGGCGCGACGCAACGCGAGCGATTGCTGTACCGCCGCACGCAGGAGCTTTGTCTGGAGTGTCATAACGGCATCACGGCTCGTGACGTGCAGAATGTAAACGGACTGCTGTCGGGGCATCGGACGAGCAGGTTCTTTGACTTGCACGATCCCGCCGAAGACCCGCGCGTGATGCCGTCGCATGTCGATTGCGTCGATTGCCACAATCCGCACGCGGTCCAGGAAAGCCCGCTCGGGGCGCTGGCGCGGACGAGCGTGGACCTGGGGCCGAGCCACATACCGGCGATGCGCGACGTGCCGGGCGTTTCACTGACGGGTGTGCCGCTGCAGCGCGCGGAGCAGTACTTCGAGGTGTGTTTCCGATGTCACGCCGATCGCCCGGTCCCGACACGCGATCGGATCGTGCGACAGCGTGACGACGGCGGGAACATTCGCCGTCAGTTACAGGCAAACGCCGCTTCGGCGCATCCGATCACATTCCCGGCGCGGAACCGCGCGGAGACGCCGAGCCTGCTGCCGGAATATCGATCGCGCACATACATCTCATGTCAGGATTGCCACAATAACCCCGACGCGCGGCAGATCGGCGGGAGTTCGGCGAACGGTCCGCACGGCTCGCGATTCCCGAACTTGCTCGTCGCGCGCTACAACACGGCCGACTTTACGATCGAGTCGTCGCAGTCGTATGACCTGTGCTATCGCTGTCACGATCGGAACTCGATTCTCGGCGATGAGAGTTTTGCGGGTCATCGGCGGCATGTCGTCGACGCGCGCACGCCCTGTAGCGCCTGTCACGCGCCGCACGGCGTCAGCGGCGACACGCTGCGGCACAGCCACCTGATCAACTTCGATCTGTCGATCGTCAGCGGCGAGCGCGAGTTTATCGATCGCGGACCATTCGCGGGGAGTTGCACGCTGACGTGCCACGGCGTGCGTCACGTCAACTTCGTGTACGGGCCGTAGGCCCTCGAAACCCGTTTCTACTTTTCGCCCGCCGCTCGCCTTTCGCGAAAGAACGCCCTTAGCAATTCCGCCGCTGGCTCCGCGAGGACGCCGCCGGTCGTGGCGGGGCGGTGGTTCAGGCGACCGTCTTCGGTGATGTTGTACAGCGAGCCGCAGGCGCCGGCCTTCGGGTCGTAAGCGGCGAAGACCACGCGCTCGATACGGGAAAGCACGAGCGCGCCGGCGCACATCGGGCACGGCTCCAGCGTGACGTACATCGTGCAGCCTTCGAGGCGCCAATGCCCAATCGCGGTCGCGGCGGCCGTGAGGGCGATCATTTCGGCGTGAGCGGTCGGGTCTTGCAGGAGTTCGCGCTGGTTGTATCCACGGGCGATCACGCGACCTTCGTGAACGACAATCGCGCCGACCGGCACGTCCTGGGAATCGAGCGCGCCGCCGGCGACACGCAGCGCCTCGCGCATGAATTCCCGATCGATTTCGTCCTGTGTCGGTTCGAACATCAGCGCATGCTACACGATCTGCGTAAATCCCGGACCGACTTCCGGTCGCGGCCGATCGAGCGGCGGCAAAGGCGTCGGCAAAACGCCGCGCACCTTCGGCCACAGCAACAGGCCTTCGATGATGATCCAGATCTGCAGCGCCATCACGAGGCCGCCCATTGCCACGAGCAGCGTCTTGCTGTCCGCGAACCAGCTTTGCAGCTGCAGCCACATTGCCCAGTTCGTCAGGCCCATCATCAGCGCGGCAGGCGCGATCAGGAACCACATCGGGCGGTTATGTCGCAAAAGGTAGAACGCGACAACGAGGAATGACAATCCCGCCAGCATCTGATTCATCACGCCGAAAATCGGCCAGAGAATCAGCCCGCCGGAACCCGGCCCGCGCGGGCCGGCGATCATCGCCAGTCCGCCGCCGGTAATGACGGCTACGCTTGTGGCCAGGTAGCGGTTGCGCAGCGCGCCGATGCCGACGGCGGCGCCGAGTTCGGAGACGACGTAGCGCTGCAAGCGGGTCGCGGTGTCGAGCGTAGTCGCGGCGAATGACGCGACGAGCACCGCCATCACGCCGATGCCGAGCGTGATCGGGAGACCGACGGCGCGGAGCAGATTTGCGCCGCCTTCGATAAAGGCGCCGATCTGCTGCGGCAGGCGCATCCCGGCCCACGAGCCCGCGCCGTAGTACTCCGCCCAGGCGGCGCGTCCAAGCAGCGGAGCGCCGGCGCTGTCGAGTATTGGCACGTATTGCCCGACTAGCGCGCCCGCTTGCGGCCCCTGATACGCGTATGCGCCGAGGCCGAGCCCGGCTGCGCAGGCGAGAATCACGATGACCGCGAGACCGCCTTCGAGCAGCATGGCGCCGAAGCCGACAAACTGCGCGTGCGACTCGCAGCGCAGTTGCTTGCTGGTCGCGCCGCTGGATACGAGACAATGAAATCCGCTGACGGCGCCGCAGGCGATTGTAATGAACAAGAAAGGCCAGATCGGCGGTGCGTCGGCGGGGGGCGTCGCGTTGATCGCGGGCGCGACAAACGGCAAACCGGCGCCCGTGAATGGTGCGACCAGCAGACCCGCGAACAGCAGCCCGAGCGCGAGCAGCAGTTGATGGCTGTTGATGTAATCGCGCGGTTGCAGCAGCGCCCAGACGGGGAGCGTCGACGCGAAGAAGCAGTAAACCAGCAGGATCATCGTCCAGATCACGACCGCATTCGCGTAAACGGATTGCCCTGCCTCCGCGGCCGCCACGCCGTCAGCCGCCAAGCCGAGCCGCGTCAGATCGATGGGCAGCAGGTAGGCGCCAACCGCGACGGCGCCATACATGATGACCAGCGCGATCAGCGACGGAATCAGCAAACCGCCGCCACGCCGATACACCCACCACCCGATCGCGACAGCGATGGGGACTTCGACCCAGACGGACAGCACGGCGCTGGGGTAATTCGCGAAGATGATCGCGATGACCAATCCGAAAATGCCGATGACGACCGCCAACGACAGAAACAGGATCGACAGGAACAACACGCGGGCGCGCGGGTTGATCATTCGGGCGGCGATGTCGCCGATCGTCTGGCCCCGGCTGCGCAAACTGACGACGAGGGCGCCGAAGTCGTGCACGGCGCCGATGAAGACGCTGCCAAGCAACACCCAGATCAGCGCGGGCGCCCATCCCCAGAACACCGCGACCGCCGGCCCGACGATCGGCCCGGTGCCGGCGATGCTGGTGAAGTGATGGCCGAAGACGACTTCGCGATTCGATGGCACATAGTCGTGCCCGTCATTGACTTCGACAGATGGGCAAACGTGGTTCTTGTCGAGTTGAAACACGCGGCGAGCGAGCCAGCGCCCGTAGGTGTGATACGCGACGAAGTAGCCCACAAAGGCGCCGACGGCGACCAGAAGTGTCGCGTATGGAGAGATAGCGTCGACAAGGGCGTTCATTCGGCTTTCTCCGACGGGACGGGAGGGCTCCGTCAGTGAGGGGTAATGCCGGATCATACTCGCGACCCGTT